>JABEVK010000037.1 GCA_013044245.1 Spirochaetales bacterium
CCCCTGAAGCGCTTGAGTTTTTAGCCCGACAATTTCGTGAAAAGACCGCCAAAAAAGTCTATTGGGCAGTAGTCAAAGGTCAGCTGGCGCCCACGGGGAGCTGGAGATCTGGCCTGGTCCGTGATCCGCGTCACCGTCAACGGTTTACCGTCGCGCCCGAAGACCAGGGTAAGTGGGCCTGGACAGATTGGCAGGTGCTCGAGGTTCGCGGCCACTGGAGCTGGTTGGCCTTGTACCCTCACACCGGGCGTACCCATCAATTACGGGTTCATTGCTCGCAAGCCGGTCACCCCATCTTAGGCGACCCGGTATATACCCGCCCTCATGCCGAGTTCCCTGACGCCCCGTTGATGTTGCATGCTCGGAGCCTGACGCTTACCTTGCCCGAGGGTGGGCAACGCACTTTCACGGCTCCCATTCCTCAGGATTTTCGGGAAATAGGGGAACGTGCGGGGTTCGTTTGGCCAGATACCGAGCCGTATTGAACAGCTTTTCGCTTCGCATCAGGGTGGGCGGTCCTTCCCCGGGGAAAATTAAAGTGTCTTCATGACCTTGAAAAAAGCGTTTTTCTAAGGCCTGCGAAAGGATGACTTTGGCATAAGGGCTTGAAGTTGTCCCTGGTCGCCCCGCTGAAATTAAATCGCCACAAAACAGCCAGGACCCAACCTTATAGACAGCGGCGTCATGAGAAAGTTCTGAAAAGCAAAAAACATCCACGCTCATATCGTTTAATTGCAAGCGAGTTCCCGGTTTGACCACCTGGCAGGAGAACTCTTGCACCACCGCCTGGCGACTGTAGATTTGTGCGTCATAGATCCGTTTGAGGGTTTGCAGGCCCCGTATGTGGTGGGACTGACAACGAGTAATCAAAACCCAGCGGATGTAGTAGTTGTTCTGTTCAATGAGGTCGAGCAAAGGCACATCCAGCACACCAGGGTCGATCAAAATGGCGTCGCCGCCGTTATCGGGACCCAGAATGTAGGTATTGGTAAAGTTTTCAGCAGAATAGTGGAAGTAGAATTTCATAGTTCATCCTTCTCTTCGTGCATTTCTGCTTCTTCGTAGTTGGAATACTGAAAGTTGATGTTGATGAGCTCGGTATCGATGAATTGTGTCTTTTTGAGGTTGCAGTCACGAAATTGTACATCGGTGAGTGTGCCGGCGTTAAAGCGGCTAAAGTACAAGTCAGATTCTGAAAAGTCGCAGGACTCGGCTTCAAGACCGTTAAAGTTTACATGAAGGATGTCAGACCCTTTCCAATGACAATTTTTCATGGTGTTTCCTGAAACGCTACAAAAAATCCATGTAGTTTCTTGCAACGAACAATCGCGAAAGCTACCAAAATCGAGAAAACAATTTCGAAACTCACAGCCATCGAGTTGGGTCTCTTGCCAGGTTGCACCTAAGAAGGCACAGCCCTTAAACCGTTTACCCCGGAGGTCAAGTTGGGTAAAGGTTACACGGTTAAGAACCAGTGACGAAAACTCATTTTTGCTAAGGAGGTATTGCTTTAACGCACTCGACCACTGGTCAAAATTGGTCAAATGGTTGGTACAGACCGCACTGTTCCAAACCGCATGCCGGCGACAGCCGCTGACTTCGCAAGGGGTTAAGTCAAACATACTCTTATTGTAACAGATTTTTGATAAAAGGGAACAATAGGCAAAAGTTTAGGTAAGGTTGAGCTTCACTACTACGTTATAGCGAGACTCTTTTTTACTAAGACTCATACCTCGATATTATGTAGCGCCTTGCCTGTAGTCTAGGTAACAAAAAGTCAGCTAGCGCTTTTTAGCGTAACTGACAGCCACATCGAGGGCGTCAAAGGCTAAGTCTGCCTGACGATCGGGGGGGAGGCGGTTAGAGATCATTGCCCAACGAGGGGCCTGCGACACGACAGAACGAAGCTCGGCCGTAATATTATCAATCTCGTAGGTGTTTTGGTCGGTTGGAATCCAATGGGTCTTCATCCCGGTGAGGTTTTCGAATGCTGGCGACAATAGCAAGGATAATAAAGGTTTGAGGTTTTTTTCTTGGGTAAGAGGGGTAAAGGATTCTAAGCTAAGAACCTCGGCAACTACGGGAGCCGGAGCCGGCGCGATCCAAAGGCGAAAGTTTTGCGGGAAGTCAGTGCGATGTTGAACAAAGGAACGGTAGGTTGTTACAAAAACTCGGGGAGAGTTCGGTTGACGCCAGGGTACGAGGTCAGACGAAGCAAATTGCCAGCTTGAAGAAATCCAGCAGGGAGCGTTAAGCCATGCTGAAACACCTTTGATGGCCGTTTGCCAGGTGGCCGTGGGGGTTAAGAACCACTCTGGTGCCGCACTGGTGAGCTTGGGGTTGGCTAAAAAAAAGACGGCCTGCTGGTAAAGCGGCTCACGCCCTGGCAAGGTGATCAGATTCTTCCACCTGGGGGATTTCACTTGCGACCACGCCGGTAGCTGAGGCGATTTTTCGTTTTGAAACGAGCGTGAAACCCCAACAGGGTCATAAAACAGAGGTAGGTACTTCCAACCCTTGGCAGAATTTTGGGCCTGGGAGATTAAACCCCCAAATGGTCGAAAGCCACCAGGAATAAACTTTTCGGAGATCAAGTGACTTGCGGGGGCACCCTGGGGGAGATTCCATGCTGGGGTCGAGGTCAACCGAACAACCGCACCAGCCTGAGAGCTTTGAGGCCATGAGCTATCGGGTTGAAATACGAGGTTTTCTAGCCCATGAACACCCTTCGCCTGAACCTGGAGAAGCTGGCCAACCTCGGTAGCCTCCGGACTCACCAGAACGGTGATCCGGGGGGCACAAGAGGCCAGAAGGAGAAGGGGGAGGAAGAAAATTCCTCCCCACCGTTTATTGAAGCTGTGCTGTTTCAAGGTTGTACAGGCTACCATTTTTTGTTGAATACCCTAAGATAGGCGAGTTTACACCAGACAAGTTCGTTTTGATACCAATGCCCACACGGTAATCTTGCGCAATGTTAGAGGAAGGAATGGTCATAACCTCCCAATTTCCGGTGTATTGATCGTTGACCGCTCCATTGGTTGGTGTCGCCGGTGTACTAAAATCAGTGCGCCAAGCGACCCTAACACTGCCCAAAGCTTGGGTAAAACTCGGCATATAGTACGAGATGTAGGGTACATAGTTGGTTCCGTTGTAGTACGTGGTGATCCCGATATCGGAACCGACAGAAAGGAATGAGTCTACGGTAACGACGGTGGCAGAAGCGGCCTGGTTGTATGCCGGGATGTAGGCATACTTTAAGTCCCCCGTTCCTGCGGCGTAGTAAGCGATGTGAATCCCGTTATTCCCATCGACGGCCAAATCAACATACCAACCGGCAAAGTTACTATCTATGGCGGTCGCGTTGGTTTGCCACTGACTGCTTGATGTTGCTGATGTTGGCTGCGTGTTGTAACTGTAAACAAGGCGCTGATTGGCTTGGTCGTACCAGGCCGCTACCGCGACACCGGTACTCGTTACGCCAATGGCGCTGTATTGACCCACCCCGTAGGTTGATGCGGAATTGGCAATGACTTGGCTTCCTGTATAGGAACAGGTCCCTGTGTTGGGTTCATTTCCTAGAGCCCCGGTAAAGGTGTTAGAGGCGGCAACGGTTCCATAGCGGAAGGTTAATTGGTTGAGACCCGAGTCATAGTATGACATGTATATTTGACCAGAACCTGTTGCTGCAATCTTGGGATACTGGTCACGATCCGATACCCCACTAGTCCCATCATAGGCATTTTCGATGAAACGTTTCCAGGTTCCCGTAGTGTAGGCACCAATACCGGTACCTGTACCGCCCCCACTGCTGTCCGCTGTTTGATTCCCGGCTTGCCAAGCGTAAAAACCGTTATTGGCCCAATTTGTCGTTCCGCCGCCACCGTTATCACCATTTACCCCCATGGCATAAAAGTGCGGTGTGGCATCGTAGGCAAAAGCGGTGTCATACCACTGTGTGTAAGAACCGTCTAGCATGATAGGTGTTCCATTATCGTTGACATAAAAATCTTGTGCCCCATAGTCATAGGCAAAACCGACTCGCTGTGTGGAGTCAGTTGACACTTTAAAGGTTGGGTAGCGTATAGCTTGGCTTGTGCCTGTCCCAAAAAGGGTGTTAAAAGTCCACACATCAAACGCAACATCGTCAGTGAGATTCATGTTGTTCAGGTTGTTGGGTTGCTGGTCATAATAGTATGTCGTCCCCCCTGACGTGACAACATTCGCCGTGTTGATGTTCGAATTATTCGTTGCAGCTACAGGCGTAGTACTGGCATTCAAAACCAAACTTCCGGATTTGGTCGTCGAGGCAACCTTAAACGAAACGGAAGTACTGGATTGTGTTGTCAAAGTTTGCGAGACACCGCCGATGGTGACTGTCGTTCCACTTCCGGTTGATAAGTTGTAGCCGGTTAGCGTGACGGTTTGACCAGTACCAATGGGGTAGACCCCGCTGGCCGAACGGTTAAAAGCTGATGGGGTTGACGTATAAATCGAGGAAAGAGGCGTCGTCACCTTACTGATATACGGCACCACATCCACCACCATACTGGACGAAGCAACGGCATTAGCGGTTGTCGGATTGGAGTTATAGGCCTTAAAGGTA
>JABEVK010000038.1 GCA_013044245.1 Spirochaetales bacterium
AAAAATTGCCTCAGGATACTTAACGCCCTAGCTCCCGAGCGCAAGCCCAGTCCCCCCTGGCGCCGAGTCCCCAAATACGCTGAAAGCTCTTCTGCCGACAACTCACCCCAGTCTTTCTCGGACCTCCAGGTATCGAAGAAACGCATTTCTCGGACATATTCTTCGACTGTTCTGTCAGCGAGACCTAGCCGAAAGTGGAGAAATGCTTCAAATGCTTCCAAGACCCGATCTGCCATGAGCATACTTTCCGTCCCTTAAAGACGGACCCCTTGTCGCAGAATGGTAGGGATATCTAAATTATCGTCTTCATTCCTTGGCTGAAGTCCGGTACGTGGCTGGGGTTTGGCTGGGCTGGCGGCGGCTTGATTCGGAAACAGTTCCCCCAGGTTTTCCATTCCTCTGGGACGAAGGCCTTCTACCGACTTCGCTGTCTTGGCCATACCCAGCGGAAGTTCTGAACTGCGCTCGGGACGAACTTCTTCCTCACGAGGACCAAAGCCCGCCGCAATGACCGTGACAATGACTTCATCACGGAGGCTCTCATTGATAGCCAAACCTGGTTTTATCAGAGCATCTTCATGACTGTTTTGCGTGATGATACTCATAATTTCATTGAATTCTGCCAACGAAAAATCGGGACTAGCCGTTACAGCCACCAGAATCCCTTTTGCGCCATCAATCTGAACCTCTTCTAACAGAGGGTTTTGAATAGACTGCGTAGCCGCATCAACGGCACGATTTTCGCCCGTCCCCCGCCCTATGCCCATCAGTACAGCGCCACGGCCTTCCATCACAGTTTTCACGTCAGCAAAGTCAACGTTTAGCTGGCCTTCGACCGTGATAATGTCCGAAATCCCTTGAACCCCCATGCGTAAGACGTCATCGGCACGCAAAAAGGCTTCTGAAATCGGGGCATGGGCACCAGCAATATTCAAAAGTTTGTCATTAGGAATCGTGATGATGGCATCCACCGATTTTAACAGCTTCTCTATGCCGTCTTGAGCCAGTTTCTGTTTTTTTCCACCCTCAAAGCCAAAGGGTTTGGTGACTACTGCAACGGTTAAAGCGCCCTGCTCTTTCGCTATGCGCGCGACCACGGGTGCCGCCCCTGTACCGGTACCTCCGCCCATTCCGGCGGTAACAAACACCATGTCAGCACCCGAAAGGGCCGCTTTGAGCGCTTCCTTATCCTCTTCGGCCGCCGCCGCCCCCACGTCTGGTTTACCGCCAGCACCGAGACCTTTGGTCACACTCTTCCCGAGGGTAACTTTTATCGAAGCCTTGCACTTTGCTAGTGCTTGATTATCCGTGTTGGCGGCCACAAAATCGACATCTTTTAGGCCAGCCTCGATCATTCGGTTCACCGCATTGCTGCCGCCGCCCCCCACGCCGACAACTTTGATCACAGTACTTCGATGCACAGCATCGTCGACCATCGTAATTTCGCTCATTTCCCCCTCCCTTTTTTTCTGCTCTTAAATAAAATTCTTTTTAAAAAAATCCCAAAACTTGGCCAAAGCGTCATTTTTCGACCGCCGCGAAGAGCCTCGACTGACTGTCTTGCGTGGTATCCCTAGCTCGCCATCCTCAATTTCAGGATACGGCAAACGGTGTTCACCCCATAACGCTAAGCCTACTGCAGCACTGTACTCCGGCCGCTGCCAGCTTTCTTCCAATCCCGAGATTCCCATGGGTACTCCCATCCGCCCCGGTTTACCAAATACAGATCGAGCCAACTCCGGCAAACCTTCGAGGTGAGAACCCCCACCCGTAAAAACAATCCCGGCACCCAATTGCGGTAACAATCCTGTTTTGGCTGCGTCTTTTGCAACCATGGCAAGAATCTCTTCCATACGAGCCTGTATAATACGGGCGATCTGACTTCGCCTCAGCGTGTAAGGAGGTCGGGAGCCCACCCCACGGATAATAACCTCTCCATCATCAACTAACCCCTCGCCCCAAGTACAACCATATTTGACTTTAATTCGTTCGGCTTCCTCATCCGGCAACTGCAAAACCTGGGCGATATCCTTGGTGACGCGCTCACTTCCAAAAGAATACACCTTTGAAAAGTGAGGGGCTCCTTCAAAAAACAGCACCGCGCTGGTCGTCCCGGCGCCAATATCCAGCAAAAGAACACCGACTTCTTTCTCTTCTTTCGAAAGGACAGCCAAGGATGCCGCTAACGAATTCAATACGATTTCTTGCACACCTAAACCGGCTCCATTCATAGCCTGGACCAAGTTGCGACTAACGGCGATGGTGGCAGTGACGACATGCACTTCGGCTTCTAGCCTGATCCCCATCATCTCGACAGGGTTTTTAATTTTTCTTGCGTCGTCAACGATGT
Organism: Spirochaetales bacterium; assembly: GCA_013044245.1. Lineage (GTDB taxonomy): Bacteria > Spirochaetota > Spirochaetia > JABEVK01 > JABEVK01 > JABEVK01. The sequence continues at coordinate 2,351 of JABEVK010000038.1, forward strand.
ATTCTTGTGGGAGAACATGAAGAATTTCCCTGTCCAAAGGAATCAAAACGGCTTTAGCTGCCTCAAGAACCCGGTCAACATCGTCGGCTCGAATTTCCTTCTGACCAGAAACCGCGACAACTCCGCGCGAGTTAAGGCCTTCGACGCTACCACCAGCCAAACCTACCACAGCTTCTTTGACTTCATAGCCAGACTTTTCTACCGCTTCTATCGCTTCTTGCACGGCTTTGACAGCCGCACGAATATTAACGATAACACCACCTCGAACGCCCTCACTTTTCGCTTTTCCTAAGCCCACGACTACCAACCGGCCATCCTCACCGCGGGTGGCCATCACGCAGCTAACTTTTGAGGTTCCTAAATCTATTCCGACGACAACTTCGTCCATCCTCAACTCTCCCTAGACCGGACCACCACCGGCGATGTTCTCAAATCAATTTCTTTGGTCTTTGCCGTCCACCCCTGCTTATGGATAACATCCAAAAGCACGAAGGCTTGCTTCAACAAAGCCTGAGTCCATCTTTCAGGCAAAACAATACGGACATCCCCCTCAACCGGATAAATCAGAGTCTCAAAGGACCCCCCTTCGGTTTTACGAACACGAATTTCGCTAATTTGACTGTACAATCCGGGGGAATCCTTCCGCAAAGCCGCCAAGCTCGTGAACAACGAATGCAGAGCGGAAGGAAATACGGCGCCAGGCTGAAGTGTTTGAAAACGAATACCTGAGATAATGGGCAAATTCCGTCTTTGATCCTGGGGACTGACATCAAAGATCACGCCATGGGAGTCAACCGACAACAGTACCGTCCGTCCGGAACTTTCATCCAAAGCCAGTGCTAGAGGGTCTCTGGCAACAATATTCACCTTAAGAGCATCGGGAAAGTCCTTGGTAACCGTAGCTTTGAGCACCCAGGGGATCGTTTCAAGCCGGGCTTTTAACGCCTTATCTGACACTGAGAAATAATAGGATCGCGCAGGAATTCCCAGCAAAGCCAGCAGTTGAGGCGTACTCATCCCGCGGTCATCGCCACTGACATAGATCTTTTGGAGCCGCAGTTGAGGTGCCACCACCAGGTGAAAGCTTAATTCGAGAAGAACAGCAAGTCCTCCCGCTAGCAAGAGGACCTTGAGAATCTTACGCAACAGGATTTCCCCTTGGGCGTCATGAAAATCTTTCATCGCAACACCCTGGGCTGGCGTGAGAGGTTCAACAAAAGCCCAGCCATCGCCATACTAACCACAATCGAGGAGCCTCCGTAGGAAAAAAACGGAAAGGTTACCCCGGTCGCAGGCACTGCACCTACAACAACCGCAGCATTGATGAGCATTTGATAAACCAAAAAGGTCGTGATTCCCGTGCCCGCCATTCGGACAAACGGATCCTCCTGACGCCAAGAGAGTGTCCAGGCTCTCCATCCGAGCAAGGCAAAGAGGGCAAAAATTCCTGCTACGCCCCAAAAACCAGTTTCTTCTGCAAAGGCGGCAAAGATAAAGTCATTGTGGACTTCGGGGATTCCTCCCAGCTTATGGGTACCCGCCCCAAAACCTTTACCCCAAAACCCACCATCAACCAGGGCAGCTTTCGCCGCAGTAACTTGATACCCCGATCCTGAAATGTCATGTCCCGGTGTCAGATAACTAGCAAAACGTTCCATCCGGTAGGGCGCGGCCAGAACCCCCACCACTCCTAAGATCGCCGCAAACCCCAAAACAACCCAAAAATATCGTAATTTAACTCCCGCCAAAAAAAACATGTTCAAAATAACAAAAAGAATGAACATTGAGGTTGAATAATCATTTTGTAATAATGCCAACAAGACAAAAGCAAAACTTAGGCCAAAGGGAGGTAAAAGGGAATGCTTCCAATCGTCAAGTTCCTTCTGCTTTTTTGCGAACATCGAGGCCAAATACAAAACCACAACAAGCTTAACGAGTTCTGAAGGTTGAAAAGAAAAGCCAAATTTCACAATCCAACGACGGGCACCGAGAATATTGCCCTCATCCCAAATCGGAAGGAACACCATCACCATCAAAGTAAATGCGATGAGTAGAAGCCAAGGTACCGCCTTACGAACCGTGGCCCACGAAACATGGGACAAGTACCAAGCCAGAAATGTCCCCACCACCAAAAGAACAAACTGACGCTGAACAAAAAACCAGGGGTTTTGTGCCAAGGTCTCACCCTTAAAAAATGAGGCAGAAAACAACACCACGAGCCCCAGCGCTGGTAAAAAAGTTAATACCGCGAGCAGAAGGAGATCCGTTTGAGTTTTTGTGCCTTTTTCAAGATGAAACCTTGGAAACATGCCCTAACCTTTTTACTGAAGCTTAAGTGTCGACAGACCCAGGATGGCAAAAAGCCCCCCCAGCATCCAAAAGCGAGTCACGACCTTGGTCTCGGCCCACCCCGAAAGCTCAAAATGGTGATGCAGGGGAGCCATACGGAAAACGCGTTTTTTGGTACGTTTGTACCAAAAAACCTGAATCATCACCGAAAGGGTTTCCATCACAAAAACTCCG
>JABEVK010000039.1 GCA_013044245.1 Spirochaetales bacterium
AAACCCCCTTTGACCATAAAGTCTTTAGCCGAACTGAAATGCTAGGTGAGTTTTAAGCGCCTGATCGGAGTCGAACCGACGTCATCAGCTTGGAAGGCTGAGGTAATAGCCGTTATACGACAGGCGCAAGTCCCTGTTATGTAATCAAAAAAGCTTTCTCGTGTCAAGAGCTCAGAGGGGGTAAGGTGCTTTTCATGATGCCAAAGGTTTTGTTAGTCTAGATTAGTCGAGTAAAGTTCGAACTTTCGAAGAGGAGGATTCCGTGGCTCTCAAAAAGGTCTACGATTTTCCGTACAACAAAGTACAGTCTCAAGTGATTAGCGCCTTCCGCAAAAATCAGCGGCAAGGTACGGTAGCTGATGTGATCTCGGTGACTGGTCTACCGAAATACCAGGTCGAAACGGTTCTTCCTGCAGTGGTCAACGACTGCCGAGGCCAGATGAAAGTCACGGACTCTGGCGAAATCCTGTATCACTTTCCCAAGGGGATGGCTCGGCAATCGCAGGCCAGTAAACTTAAGCAGTTCGTCAATGTCTTAGCGAAAGTGGGCGCTTTTCTGTTTAAAATCTGGATTGTCGTCATGCTGGTAGGATACTTCCTCTTGTTTGTTCTTTTGATCCTTGTGGCGTTAGTCGCCTCGATCGCCCTTTCAGCTTCGAGGCGCGATGACCGTGATTCGGGTGATGGCCTGTTGGGAATGTTTGCCGTCTCGCGGCTGGTAGAGTTTGTTCTTTTGTTATGGCTGTACTCGGGTGACCCTGTTGTCCGGAAGCAGAAAAAAACCAAACCCTTTTACAAGGCTGTCTTCGAGTTTGTGTTCGGATCTGAACCTCAACCCGAAGCCTGGGGGAAAATGGAACGGAAGGCAGTTATCTCGTGGGCGCAACGAAACAAGGGGCTCGTGACGTTAGAAGAGCTAATGGCCATGACGGGAAAAAGCCGTGAAGATGCCAATAGCTTTGTTAGCCGTCTTTTACTCGAATATGAGGGCGAACCGCAGGTTAGTGACAGGGGTACCTTGTATTATGCGTTTCCGACCCTCATGAAAACCTCGCAGGAATCGCGCGAATACCGACTCCCCGAAGAGGATCTTATTCCGTTTACGCGAAATCCTGCTTCAACTAACCGTTGGATCGTTTTTTTTAACGGTTTTAACGCCGTTCTGAGCGTGTATTTTCTAAGCGGTTCCCTGGGATGGTTAAATCCTCACGAGGCTATTAGCATCGTCTATCAGGTGGCGCTGAGCCTTGGTGTTTCCAGCGGAGCTTCGTACTCGGGTGTTCATAACCTTGTGTTTTGGATTTTAGGCATCGTTCCCGCCTTATATAGTTTGCTGTTCTTTGGGATTCCTGGCTTACGTCGTCTCAACGAACGGCGTGAAAATCTGCTGATTAAACTTCGGAACTTTCGACGCAAGGTTGTCGCTCGAATTCTGGCTCGGCCTAAGCAGATTGAGTTGACTGTAGAGCCCGACAGTGAACGTAACGCTTCTGGTCACCCTGGGCAAGAACGCCAACAATTGCAAGAAAGCATACTTCGTGAGGTGGCCGACCAACGTCCTGTTGAAGTGATCGGCGAAGCTCCTCATTTTTACTTTGCCGTTCCTGAGCTTGAAGCGGAACAGTTTGATCTCGACAAAATTCGTGCTCAAGTTGATCCGTCAAAGTTTTCGTTGGGCAAGGTGGTCTTTGATTCCGGCTCTTCTGAGCCGGTTTAAACAAAAATTCCAGGATTTTGACGGCGCTGGTCGGGTACCCAGCGCCTGTTTTCGAGTTTCATGGCGTAGGGCCCGGCAAGCAGGGCTTTGAGTCCTTCATGAAGAGAATCGGCAATTCTGGCCCAGGTTTGACCTTCGTGAGAAAACCATGGGTCATCCCGGTGTAGGGCGCTCGTGAGTAAGCTATCGGTTAAAAGCTTGGCGGCTAAAAATCGCCGATTCTTTTCAACCCCTAAAATCAAGGGGTGGTCAAGCAAGCCAATAACTTCCCAGGTGTTGAGCTCGGCTTGGGCGTAACGACCCACATCTTTATCCTGTTCCGAAATGCGGACAGGTAAGTGCTGATTAAGACTATCAAGATCAGCCAGCAAATGGTCTAAAGAAAAAAGCCCCGTCGCACAGTTAAAAAGAATTGGGTGACCATTTTGTTCGGCGTCACTGACGAGTTTGCCGTCCAGACCGACGCCAATATCGGCACAGTCGAGTTTTCCTTCTGGTCGCCGATACAGAACTCCCCCTTTGACATCTACCGGTGTCTTAAACGAAAAATCAAAGGCTGCCGGTGCTCCTGTCAAGGCAAGAAGAGCAAGACTCTTTAAACTCGGTAAGTTCCCCAGGTTATCGACATTTCCCAGCCAAACAAAACGATAGCCGTCGGCCCAGAGCGAACGGTAAAGCTCTGCGAGAACCCGAAAGTTTTGACCATGTCCCCCCGGTAAGGCGTAAGGAACACCATCTTTTAAAAAGAGGCGTCTTGGTAGGCCATCTCGGTTTGACGAGAACGTCCCCAACAAATTCTGAACTCGTGTCGGAGTCTGAGTCAGGGGTAGGGGATATTCACCATCCAATAACAAGGGGCTTGTTTCATACTTCTGTAAGGCTTCGCGGATGGGGCCATCGGTAGCGGCGCTGGTCATTTGAAACAAAACCATGCCGGGGCCGTGATACCCCGCCTGTGCAGATGCCTGGTTTATTTGACGAAGATGGCGCAGTTTGAGTTCTAAAAAGGAGGGCCCAGGTGTACCATCGGGCTGAATAAAAGCGGGAGTGATTCCTTTAGGTTGCCCGCGCACGGTCTGTGCTAAGCGTTCAAAGTCCTTTTGGTAAACTTGAAAAAGCCCTTCAGATAACCCCTGATTCTTTTTAGAATCGCCATAACTCGTGGCCATTCCGCCGTTGAGGACCCCAAAGGCAGAACGCTGCGACAGTCTGAGTCCTAGCTCCTCAAGGGCAGACAATGTGAATCTTCGATTATTGTCTTGAACGGTGGAGTACTGGTTCAGGTTAAGCTCGGGAAAGAAGGTTTTAAATGTTCGTTCCGCTTGCTCGCCGAGGATGACGGCCTCTCGAGGTGCGCGCCAATCCCAGACTTGTTTTCCATCAATTCCAGGAAAGCCAGCCACCTCTATGGGAGGTGACTCTAAAGTACCTTGATTGAGGCGTTCTAAAATTGAAAGAGTAAGATCGGCGTCAGCACCCACTGCTTGGAGCTTGACCACCCAAGATGAATTCACAAAAGCCCCTTAGACCATAAGACTGAGGGCGGCATTGGCCGCGCCATACAATGAAATCGAGTAGTCCTTGACCACATAAAGCGGAATTTCTTTGAGCACTTTGCGGATGTTGGGGTTGCAGTGCTCTTCGAAGGTGCGCACAAACAAATGGTCATCGGTCAGGTAGTCAAGATTCTTGCTGGTAATTCCGCCGGCCAGATAAAATCCGCCTCGGGGAAGCAAGAAGCAACAGATACTCGAAATCAGACGGGCATAGATTTTTACAAAGAGCGTCATAATTCGCCGACAGCCCTCATGGGTTTTGCCGTGGCGAGAAATTTGTGCGGGCTTTTCAGAGTCGGGAGTTTGCAAGATCTGCACAATGATCGGATCTTCTTTATCGAGGGTGCCATTTTCTAAAAAGTAGTAGAAAATATTCTTGATACCCATGCCCGAGACCGCCATCTCGTATTCAGGGACTAAACCGATTGATTCTTGAATAAATGTTTTAAAACCACGGGAGTCTTCGTCAAAGTCGGACAAATCCATGTGGCCACCTTCGGAGGGAAACGCTCGCCACGCATTCCCTTGCTGTGACAAAAATCCCACACCTAAGCCGGTTCCGGGGCCAGCGACTCCTCGCAGATCACCGGAGGGTTTGACCTCTTTTCCGTCGGGTCGATCCAAAATGGCAATTTGAGTAGGATCGTGAATATCTAACAACGGAAGGCCATAGCTGATGGCCGAAAAATCATTGATGACCAGGGTAGGAACGCCCAAACTCGATTGAATTTCGTTGCCATCAACTGCCCAGGTCTGGTTGGTGAGTTTACAAAAATTGTCTTTAACTGGACCTGCAGCCGAAATGCAGCAGAGGTCAAACGAGATGTTCGGGTAGCGTTCTCGCGCTGTTTCCATGGTTTTGCGAACGCTGGAAGTAAAATCAGTCACCTGGGCGCTCTCAAAGACTACCTCCAAGAGCAAATCGATCTGACCTCGATCTTCGCCTGCTAAACCAAGGTTGGTGTTTGTTCCGCCAACATCGCCCACAAGAATGAGATGTTGGTATTTTTTTTCAATATCTTTGTGCCAAAGTGCCTTCATAATTTATCCTTAATATGGTGTTATATTACGGGAAGGAAGGAAAATACGCAATGAGTTCTTCGTGGCTGTTTCTGGATTTTGATGGTGTAATTTGTGATTCACTCCCCGAATGTTACCAGACAAGTTCGCTACTCTTGCCCGGTGTACCAGGTGAGAATACCGACGAGTCCTACGCTCGGCGTTTTCGAGAGGGAAGGGTTTACATCCGTTCGGGCGAGGACTATGTTGCCCTGCATAAAATGCTTCGCGAAGGACACGACCCTCAGTCTCAACAGGAATTTGATGCCGTCTTGAAAGCAATGGGCCACGATACGATGAGCCGTTATAAACAGGAGCTCTACAGCCTAAGGGAACGACTTTTGCGAGATGACCCTGAAACCTGGCTTAGTTGGAACCCGCTCTATGAAGGAATGACCGAATCGTTGAACCTTGTCCGTGGTGACCCGTTGGTTTGGATCCTCTCCACCAAAAAGGCTGAGTTTATCGAGGCCATTCTTCATCATCATGGCGTATCTTGGCCACTTGAACGCATTCGCTACACCGATGGCCGAAGTAAACTTTCATGGATTAACACAATAGCTGGCCATAGTCCGTCCCTGTTGATTGACGATCAGATTGATCATTTGGATTTTACGCACCCGACATGTAGCTGTCGTCTCGCCTTATGGGGCTATGCCTCAACCGAAGCACGCCAGAGGGGAGTTCCCTCGCTAACCCTGACGGAAGCTCACGAGCTTCTGCGGGCCAGGGCCTAAACCCGTAACGCGATCCTACCGTTATCTGGGCGTTATCTGGTACCGGCAAGGATCGGATTTATCAGGTCTCAGAGTCGTTGGGGCGCGTCAAAAGGTCTAACTCGGTGGCTGTGATTACGTCATGCTTGCCATCGTCTTCTTGACTGAGCACCTTAAGTAACCCTCGAATATCCGTTTCGATCTCGCGGTGTTCAGCCTGGTACCGGGCAAGTTCGTCCGAAAAATCCTCGAGGTATTCACTGAATAACAGCTGATTTTGCAAAAGCTCAGTTACTAAACGCACAAAATCCCCCTCAACTTTCACCAAACTGTGGAGGTATTCGGCACGCCGTATCAATAAACTATTCTGTTTTAAAGTGTCCGTAAACCGAAGAAGCGTCTCCTGCAAAAAACGAAGATCGAAGAGGAATTTCTCTCGAAAAAACTCGCGATCCAGGGGTAAACGAAAGCCTTCTCGAAGGTTTTTAATCACGAGAGTAAGGTAGAAAAGGTCATCTTCATAATGAATCTGGTTTTGCATCAGGTTGACATTAAAACATGATCATGCTAGTTTTGGCAACGCCTCTTTATCCGGTTCGTTGAATCGGATCGCACCCGCATCGAGCGGGAACAGTCCGCAAGGAGGAATAATGCGTACTTATGACGTCGTGGTTATATTCCGCCACGAACAAGACAGTTATGTCAAAGGCCTAGAGTTCGTTCGAAACGAACTGAAAAACTTCGGGGGAAACATCCTGAAGGAAGAAGATATGGGGGAGCGCAACCTGGCTTATCCCATCAAGAAACAGGAACGCGGTCACTATGTGATGTTCGTTACCGAGTTTGCCCCACAAAAAGTGGCCGAAGCTGACAAGATCCTGCGTCTTCAGTCTGAAATCTTAAAATTCTTGTTTGTTATTCACGAGGCCGTTAAAGACGAGTCGAAGAAAGACGAGCCGAAGAAAGAAGAATCTAAGTGAGATTAGCCTATGTCAGGTGATGTCAATCACGTTGTTTTGGTCGGTCGACTTACTCGCGACGCGGAAATGCGGTTTACCGCTTCCGGTCAAGCGATCTGCAATTTTAGTTTGGCGGTCAATCGCCGGATAAAAAAAGAAGAACAATGGGTAGATGAAGCAAGCTTCTTCGACCTAACTCTGTGGGGTAAAACGGCCGAGGCGTTGCAACGTTACCTGCTTAAGGGAACACAAGTCGCCGTTGATGGCGAACTACGTCAGGATCGTTGGGAAAAAGACGGTCAAAAGTTTTCGAAGGTTGTTGTAAATGTTAACAATCTTCAGCTTTTGGGTAGTCGGCAGGGTGGGGCCAGTGAGCCTCGTTCTCAGTCGTCTGAACCTAGATCAGAGTCTCGGCCTACCGAGTCTCGGGGGCGGTCTGAAGCCCCTCCTCCCAGTTATGATCCCCAAAGCTACGAAGATGATATTCCGTTTTAATCGAGGAGGTTTACATGTCGTTTGAAAATGAAATGAAAGATGTTGATGAAAACATGGATCGCGGCCCGAAGGGTGATGGCGATCGTCGCGATGGTCAAGATCGTGGCCGTAGGGGTAAGGTTTACTTCAAGAAAAAGATTTGCAAGTTTACCGTTCACAAGTGGCCCTGCACCTGGAAGCGTACCGATATTCTGGCCAAGTTCATTACCGAACGTGGTAAGATTCTTCCTCGTCGGATCACGGGAACCAGCGCTAAGTTTCAGCGGAAATTGGCCGAGCAGATTAAAATTGCTCGTGTTCTGGCTCTTCTACCGTACGTAAAGAACTAAACTTATGCTAGTTATGGCTTCGCGTCGCAAACCCCTCCTTACCTTGGGTTTAGGTTTGCTCTCTGGAGTGCTCTTTCAGTTGGGTCTGGTGGGAGTAGTTTTTCTTGTCCCCCTGCAACTGGCTGGGGCTCGTGGACGCGGAGCATTATGGGGTTCTAGCGCAATCAGCCTAGCCACCATTGCTATTGGTCAAGAGGTTATGCTTCTGTGGTCGAGCATGAAGGCTTGGGGAGTCCTGGAATACCTCACCGTTGGTATCGCCTTCAGCCTCATAGCGGGCTGGTTGCTCATTGACGCTTTAAAAAGTCAGGGGTGGCGGTTTTTGTACCGCTTAACTCTTGCCTTGGTAGGGGTAGGTTTGCTCCTTTTCCCTGTCGGCTGGGTAGTGACAACGATCCCGGCTATGCAAGCGGAACTTTCGCAAGGCTTTGCTAAGTTTTGGCAAGCTCTGCTCACCAGCGGAGGATCGTCAGTCAATTCCTGGTCGAGCGTTATACCGTCCGACTGGTTAAAAAATCCTGACCTGGTACTCAAGATGTTTGAAGAGGCACTTTTGAGTTCCATTTTGTTGGGATATTTTTTCGTATGGTTGTTGACATGGCGTTTAACGCGGGCGAGTCCTGTGATCAATTCTTCTGGGGAACTCGTGCGAGGTGAACCCTTCCTGTTAAGGAACTTTCGCATACCCCCGACGGCGACCTGGGTTTTGTTACTTTCGTGGGCAGTCTACTTAGCAGTGGTTATGCTCTCAAAGTCTGACAAGGTTACCGGGTTTTGGCTCTACCCGTTGCTCAATGTCGCATGGATCGCTTTGCTGATCCATGCCTTGGCCGGAGGCGGGGTGGTACAGGCCGTAATGAACCGTTGGAATTGGCCCGTTTTGTTTAAGACGATTGTTTCTGGGCTGTTGCTGGTTTTTTGCTTGTGGTTTGGTTCGGCTCTGGAAATTGGTACGCTGGTGTTCCTTTCGGTTTTAGCAGTGTTAGAATTATGGGTGAATTTTCGAAATTACAATACGAATAGCGAGGAAAAACAATGAAAGTTATTCTAGTCAAAGATGTTGAGAACGTAGGAGAAGAAGGGGAGATTCGCCAAGTAGCCGATGGCTACGGTCGGAACTTCCTGCTTCCTCGAGGCTTTGCGATTCCTTTCTCGAAGCATGGTCAGACCATTATTGAGCAGCGAAAGCGTCAAATTGAAGCGCGCAAGGAAGAAAAACGCCAAGCCGCTTTAGGTGTAAAAGAAAAACTACAGGGTATGCAGGTTGTCCTTACGATGCCAGCCGGTGACAATGGTAAGCTTTTTGGCGCTGTAACGAGTGGTATTATTGCCGAGCAGTTGGCTGCGCAGGGTGTCGTTGTTGAAAAACGCCACATCTCCATCCCTGGAACCGCTATTAAGTTAGTGGGGACCTATGAAGTTCGTATCAAAGTTTTGGAGCGCGAGTTCGCTGTTGTTAAGGTAGACGTTAAAGCTCAAGAAGGCTGATTGGATGTCTGAGCGCGTCCCCCCCCAAAACCTCGATGCGGAATCGGCGGTTTTGGGGGCTATTTTGTTATCCCGTGATATTCTTGATGTTATTGTTCCCATACTCAAGCCACAGGATTTTTATAAGCAGTCCAATAGGCTGATTTACGAAACAATCATTGTCATGCAAGGCGAAGGGATTCAGGTCGACGTGCTGACTTTGGCTAATGCGTTGCAAAAAGAGGCAAAGTTAGAGGCGGCGGGGGGAGCGGTTTATCTTGCTCAGCTTTCTCAGTCGGTACCGTCGGCTGCCAATGCCGAGTATTACGCAGAAATTGTTAAGTCGCATGCGCAACGCCGCCGGCTCATTCAAGTGGCGCAAGAAATCTCTATTCAAGCCTACGATGAGTCTATTCCCAGCCGACAAACTGTCGAAGATGCCGAAAAGAAGATCTTTGAACTCGCCGAAGAACGTCAAACACGGCAATTCAGAAAAGCTTCAGAACTGATCAACATAGCTATCGACCGCATTATTGCCTTGTCAAAATCCAAGGAGCCGATTACTGGTGTTCCCTCGGGATTTAGAGACCTCGACAACCTGACTGCTGGCTTTCACCCCAGCGAGTTTATCATTATTGCCGCTCGTCCATCGATTGGTAAAACAACGTTTGCCCTGAATATTGCCGCCTTTCAAGCCTTGCATGAACACATTCCCGTGGGCTTTTTTACCTTGGAAATGCCTGATTTAGACCTAATTGACCGGATTTTAGCCAGCGAAGCTCGCCTTGATTCCAACAAACTTCGCACCGGTTTTCTCAAAACCTCAGACCTTTCGAGCCTGCACGAAGTGGTACCGTTGCTTTTTGACGCTCCGCTGTATATTGATGATACCCCAAATATGAAGCTTTTAGACCTTCGTGCCCAGGCGCGTCGCATGAAAAGTAAACACGATATTCAAATTTTGTATGTGGACTATATCTCGTTGATTGGCCATGAAAATCTTAACCTTCCTCGTCATGAACAGGTCGCTGACTTTAGCCGTTCGTTGAAATCGCTAGCTCGAGAGTTACAAATTCCCGTCGTGGCACTTTCGCAGTTGACCCGCGTTACCGAAGACAAAACCCCCGGTTTAGCAGATTTACGAGAATCTGGGTCACTTGAACAAGACGCTGATGTCGTATTGTTTCTTCATCGCCCTCGAAACACCGGGAATGACGGGGTGGCAAAACCTTCTGGGAGCGAAAATATCGAAACTCAGCTGATCATCGGAAAACAGCGCAAAGGTCCTGTCGGTACCGTTAAAGTTCTGTTCATGCCGTCGTTTACCCGCTTTGAAAATTTCGATGGTAGTCACCAATAATTGCGGCTATACTAGAAGGGGAGGTCGTATGACATTTCACCAAAAATACGATTTCAGTTTGCTGGTTAATGAAAGCGAACGGATGACCATTGACGAAGTCGAACGTCAATTGATTGCACGCCCAGAAGTTTGTCGGTGTCAGGAGTGCGTTTTAGACATGGTAACGATGGCACTGAATAAAATTAAGCCTTTGTACCGGGTCACTCTCTTGGGAGCAATTTATGCTCCTGCTGATATTCCTGCTAGCGATATTCAAGACGCCGTTGCGCAAGCGATTCAGAAGGTCTGGGAAAACCCCAGTCATGCACGCCTCGACCAAGTTAGCGATTGATTTTCTCGCTCCAGATGCTCTCTTGCGGGGACGTGCCCTTACTGAGACCCAAGTTTCTGAACACTAACATAGGGCCCTGATAGCACATCGGCCCATTCAGGCGGTGGACTACCAAGTTGACCTTGAATGCGCTCGTAGAAAGGCTGAGGTACAGCAGTAACTCCAACTTCGTTTTCTTTTAACCCTTCGATATAAAAGAAAATCTTGCCGTCGCGGATTTCATGGTAGGTCAGTGAAACACCTTCAGGCCACCCTTGTTTTTCTAAAAAAGTAAATTTGAGAATTTCAAGCGGACGGTCATCCATACGGTCGCCGAGAATTCGTACTTTTTCGGCCATTTCTTTGTAACCGAAGACAACACGATGCAAGTCTCTTGAAATCTCAAGGCCGCCAGCCAAAAAATGGTCGCGTTCAGTTTCGGGAAAAACTTCCCAACAGTCATTCCCGTCGTAAAGTCGCACTCGAGGTTCAATTTTGACGGCCTTTCGGCAGGCCGGACACGAAAAGCTGAGGTACTGGCCCTCTAAAATCTTTTTTCGATTTTCTTCTTGTGCTATATCCAGCTCGTCATCGTAGTGAACAGGAAATACCTCGTCGCATAGGCAGGTGATTTGTGTTTGTACTTCACTCATGAGGGTTCTCCTATTTGGGTTGCATCAAAAAGATTACATTATTGTACGTTGTAAAAATGATGAGTGCAAGAATGATTACCGAACCGACTTGTTGAAAGCGGATTAAGGTCATCGGCTTTAAAGGTTTTCTCCGAAACAATTCTACCAATTCAAGAACAATATTACCGCCGTCGAGGGCAGGCAAGGGTAAAAGGTTCATTAAAAAGAGTGCCAAACTAATGAAGGCGAGAAAATTAGCGACTGCCCCCACACCGTCCCCCCATCCGCTCATAAATCCTTGCGAGGCAACATCCCCGACGTAGTAGGCGATCAAAAGAGGTCCCGAAAGACTTTTGGCTGGGTCGACGTTTCCCGTGACGAGCTGTCCTAAACCATCCAACATCTGCCCCAAAAAGACTTGAGTTTGAGAAATTCCCTGTGATACGGCGACGTTCCAAGGCTGAGGCACCGCAGGATAATGAGGTATTTTGTACTCAATTCCTAAATGCGGTTGACCATTGACAATATCGGGGATGATTGTCGTATCGATCTGCTTGCCATGTCGTTCAAGTTGGAGGGTATAACTTGGTACACGATCACTCAACAGTGGCACAATCGCCCGGGTGTTGGGCGTCGGGTAGCCATTAAAGGAAATTACACGGTCTCCCGGTCGGATTCCAGCTATTTGAGCAGGCGAGTCACGCTGTACCGAGGCAACGATAGGGTCAATCCAGGGATAAACTCCCACGAGGTAACTGCTTGAGGCAGGATTCCAACGGGGAATAACGGTCAGAGTCAGAGGCTGTCCGTTGCGATTGACCTCGACAGAAAGAGGTTTTCCTGCGCACGCACCGATCTGAGTCTGTAAGTCTCGAAAATTCTGGACAGGCTGACCATTGATTGCGGTAATGATGTCACCCGATTTCAGTCCGGCTTGATCGGCTGGATAAGTTGTATGTTCATACTGGGACGCCAAGATAATCCGTGAAGACGGTGAGTTTTGGGGAACTCCGGTTAAAGCTAAAGCTGTGAGCACAACAGCCGCCATCAGGAGGTTGAAAATAGGTCCCGCTAACGAAATGACGATGCGCCGCCACGGAGAAGCTGCAAAGAAACTACCGGGCTCCGGTTGTGGTTGTGTCTCTGGGTTAAGTAACGCTTGCTTGAGGTAGTTTTCGCCCTTCATTTTGCAGTACCCCCCCAGGGGGAGCCAACACAAGCGATACTCAGTTTTTTTAGGTTTCCAACGATAAAATGCTGGTCCCCACCCTACGGCAAAGGCTTCTACTTCTACGCCAAGGGCCCGAGCTGCCAAAAAGTGACCCAGTTCATGAATTGTAACAACAATTCCCAGGCCTACAAGACCTAAAAGGACAAAGAGAACGGTCTGCACTAGAGTCTCCCATGAATAAACATCAAAAAGATATAAAAAATCGGGGCCGAAAACAAAAGGCTGTCGATGGAATCGAGAATACCACCTCGACCGGGGATGAGACTGCCGGAGTCTTTGACACCGGCGCTTCGTTTCAGACACGATTCAAACAGATCGCCTAAAATGGTGGTCATGGCTAAAATTGCTGCTAAAACAAGTACGGCTAAAAGGTTGTTTCCCAAAAGTCCCGGAAATATAAAAAAGAAAGAAATAAAAACTAAAAAGGTTCCTACAATGCCGCCAATAAACCCAA
>JABEVK010000040.1 GCA_013044245.1 Spirochaetales bacterium
CCCCTAGCCTTTGATTGCTCGTCAAGGCGGTACTAGACGATATAAAGTCTTGGGGTGTCCGTAACGAAGCGTAGACGCTCCACCGCCAATCACCGGCGGGGAGAACAGCCTCAAGGTTAAAGAAGTCCTCGACCAAATTAAAATCTTCACGTCCTAAACGGAACTTGAGGTGAAAACCTGATTCCGGCAAAAGCCTGAGCAGAAACACAGGTGTTGTGAACGACGCTTCCCGGGACCAGCCCATCCCTCCGGTTCGTCCCGCAGCGAGCGTGCCGTCGGCGTTGGCGTAAGGATCAGCTGAAAAATCGGTGATCGTGATGTACCAACCCAGGCCCAGCTCAAGGTCAATCCACTGCCAATCTTGGCCGACGAAAACATAGGGGAAGCTCAACACCGTTGCGGGCTGTGCAACCGTGAGTGTACCGTTTTGAAACTGGCCGCCTGCGATCCCCGTTTGTGCAAAACCGGCACCCAAAACATGGCCGTCCGTTGTTTCTTGACGGACCTCGACGCTCCAGGAGCCCTCTGGTACAGGAAAGGACAGCCAGTTGTTGGTCACATAGTGCTGGTCTTGGTAGCTTTTGTTCAGCAAGTCAATTTGGGCCGAGGTTAAAAGCGAAACCTCTTGCCCCCAAACTCCCAGTGGAACCAAGAGCAACAGTATTAGGCGAAGCACAGATTTTACCAGGAAGACGAAAGACCCGACGAAACAAAGAAACCTTCGAAGACCCCGACGCGGCTGAAGTTCGGGTCATTATAATTGAGAGTTGTTCCCAACCGGAGGTTAAGGTTGATCCCATTCCAACTGTAGCGGGGTTCTAGAAAAAACGAATACGTGGAGTAGAAACTTCCGCCAAGATCAAGCGCGAAGCTTTTGGACGCAGGGATACGGACGTAGACCAGCACACTGCCATAGGTGGGGTCATACTGTTCACGCAGAACCTCAAAGGTGATGTTGGGGATGTCGGTCGGCCCTAACCGCACATAAAAGTTGGGTAGAATTAAAGAGTGGTCGCCCCAAACCCAGCCCCGTGGGTCCACTATAGTCTTCATTGATACCGGCAAACCCTGATACATTCAGCTGAAAGTTACCTTGAGCCGCCGTTCCAGTCGGAAAGCTTTGCGCGGGAATACCCAAGCTGGAAACAGCATATAAGCTCACAGGAGTAAAATCGTTCTGAAGATAAAAGGTGGCCGCACCGCCGACGGTAAAGCTGTCAAGGTAATCTGAACCGAACCCCTGATGCTGGTACTCCACCCCCGAATACCAAGCCAGCGTGTTGGTGTAGTCGCCCTGGTCGGACCCCACGTAACGGGAGTTGGTAAAACCCGCCAATTGGTTATGGTACCCGCCAAAGACTAAAAGCTTGTTTCCCGAGTTTGCTGGTTTGTTTTGAGCCGACAGCCCCGCGCTGGAAAGGCCCAGTATCATAAAAAATGTAAGGATTTTTTTATCTAATCATCTTGAAGCAAGCGAGGTTTCGCGTCAACGATTTTCGGGGCCGCACCCGTAAGGTCGAATCTGGTTGCGCAGTTAAATTGTAAACATCACACAGAAACTCTACCTGATACGCCCGCAGTGCCTCAGGAAGACTATCGCTAAACAACTGCGAGAACCTTTCTGTCACCGTCTTGGCTTCACCATGATAAAATAAAATGGGAAGGATCGGCACACGGGGGGCAACCGGGTTATCTTTTGTATCTGCGCTCCAGGTTTGAACCATATACCGCAAAATCTGCAACAATACCCAGCGGTCCGAGTACGAGTTATGCTCCACCAAAACATAAATAGAGACCGGCTGGCCTTTGACCATGACGGTAGCGGCTAGATCGACAGGTCAAGAAGGCTGAAAACTTCGGCTGGCAGGGTCAGTTCCAACAACGACGCCAAACGCTCGGGGCGGCCGTAGAACGACCTGAAAAGCTGTTCTTTAGAACCTCAAAAAGCTTCAATGATTTTCGGGGCCGCACCCCTTCTTGGATTCAAGGGCCTTTTGGTCGCCTTTCCATTCGCCGCTTTGGCGCAGGCCAGCATAGATCCGACGGACACCCTCGGCGTAGGGGCCTTCCAGTTCCTTGAGCGAGTAATAAATAAACAGGCCTTCCTTCTGTGACTTAAGCAGGCCGGCCTGCTTAAGCTTGGCCAGGTGGCGGCTGAGGTTCGATTGGTTCAGCGCCAAGGCCTCTTCCAGATCGCAGACGCACAGTGGCCCATCTTGCAAGAGGTTCAAAATACGCAGGCGGTTGCGGTCCGCTAGGGCCTTCATGACTTCTTCAATTTCCAAGTTCGTCACCCCAGCCCCAAATCTAGTGGCTTTCCTGTCATTTCTGCAAACTATTAAAAGGATTTGTTACGGAGATGCCTTCTATGATGCACCCATCCTGCAGATCTTCAGAGTAGACAGAAGAGGCCCTAGCTTGCAAGGCCGAGGCCAGTATCTGTGCATCCCAATAAGACAGCTGCCAGCGTTCTTGGATACGTAGAGTCTCTAGAACCGTTGTCTGTTCCACCGGCATGATGCGGAACGCGGAGAAAAGATGAATCTGCTCGCGGGCCAATTCCACAGACAACGGCCTTTTGAGTTTTTTCGTGACGGTTACCCAAAACTCCGCCAAAACCTGCGTCGAGATACAGCCAGTCCCGGTTATGATAGCCTCTCGGATCACTTCGCGCGCACGCACTCTTTTCGCTGGGTCGGCCCCATCGTTGGCGTACACCAGAGTGTTGGTGTCAAAGAAAACGATCTCACCGCTCATGGAGGGAATCCCGGGTCCAGACCTCGCCGCTTGAGGAAGCTGTGCTCTTTTCGAACAACCGGTCCAGCTCGTCTGCCACGTACTTCCGCCTGATCGTCTCATTTCGCACCAGCTCGGCCAGATACGACCGAAACAAGTCAGAAACCGTCGTGTCCCTGTCGATGGCTATCTTTCGGGCTGTTTTCAGCAAATCCTCATCGATACTCATGGTGACATTGGGCATGCCAACCTCCGTATACTTATTAAGGCTATCGCTTAATAAGTATAGCCCCGTTGAGGTCCGAAATAAAGCTCCCTAGACACGTTGGTGCATCTTTTTGAACGAGGAGTAGCGGGAATGCTTGCCAACGTCAGTTCAGACATTCGAAGGACAAAGACGCTTAGGTCCCTAAAGCCAAAACCGCGCCGCCCCCGGCGGTCACCGCAACGACGGCCCACGAGGGCCAGCGCGCCAGCTGTAACAGTCCAAAAGCGACTAACGCCAGGGCGAAATCCCCCGGCGTAAGGAGCGCACTCGACGCTACAGGGTTATAAAGGGCCGCCAAAAGGATTCCCACCACCACGGCATTGATGCCTGTAAGGGCGCCGCGAAATCGGGGTCCCGTTCGCAACCGATTCCAGAACGGCAGGGCCGCCACGACCAGCAGGTACGAAGGCAAAAAAATGGTCAACAAGCCTACCAAAGCACCCCCAACACCGCCCTGCCCCGGTAAACAAACGGCACCGAGGTAAGCCGCGAAGGTGAACAAGGGCCCCGGGACCGCCTGCGCCGCACCGTACCCGGTAAGAAATTGCGCGTTCGTTACCCATCCTTGAGGAACCACCGCCTGCTGTAAAAGGGGCAGAACAACATGACCGCCCCCAAAGACCAAAGCCCCGGCACGGTAAAACCCCGAAGCCAGCTCAAGCCACCGGTTGGGTACGGCCGCCGCCAGCAAGGGAAGGCCTGCCAGCAAAGCTCCAAAAAGCGCTAGGGCCGTCAGGGCCGTTCGGCGGCGCAGGGGCGGAGCTTCGTGCGGTTGGGTTTCCTCGCGGAAGAATCGCCACCCAATTACCCCGCCAATTATTATGACAAGAATCTGCGCGTAGGGGTTGTTCAGGACGGTCAAAAGGGCTGCACAGCCCAAGGCGATCAAACCCGTGCTGGTGCGGTTGGCAAACTTTTTTCCCATGCTCCATACCGCTTGCGCCACGACCGCCACGGCGGCCACTAACAGGCCATGAAACCATTTTGTTTCTGTCCCGAAACCCTGCATCAACAAAGCAAAGGCCCACAAAGCCAAAGCGGAGGGAAGCGTAAAGCCCACCCAGGCGATGACACCGCCCCACCAACCGGCCCGCTGAATGCCAATAGCCATACCGAGTTGACTGCTGGCCGGTCCCGGCAAAAACTGGCACAGCGCCACTAGGTCGGCCCAGGCTGTTTCATCCAGCCATTTTTTCCGTTTTACATACTCGTCGAAAAAGTAACCCAGGTGCGCTACAGGGCCGCCGAAAGAGGTGAGCCCCAACTTAAGTGACGTTGCCAGAAGTTCTAGGCGTTGGCCCATGGTGAATCCTACCTGCGGGCAAAGTACTTGCCCGCAAGGATCACGTCAAGGTTCTGAGAGCGCCCAAAGCGTTAACGCCAAACGACTCGGTCAAGGTCGGATGGGGGTGAATGGTCCGCGCTAAGTCGGAAAGCTTTACCTTCGTTGAAACCGCTAGCGCCGCTTCTCCCATTAAATCGGCAGCACCTTCCACCAGGGCATGAACGCCAATGACGGTTAAATCGTCACGGCGATAGACAATTCGTAAAAGACCCTCGGGTTCATCAGCAATCTGAGCCCTGGCGTCGACGGCGTAGTTGTACTCTGCTACCCCAACATCCAAGCCCTGTTTCCGGGCAGCATCCTCCGTTAAACCGACGATTCCAATTTCTGGATGAGAAAAAATCACAGCAGAATTGAGTTCTTTTCGAGGAAAGGTTGTCGGCCGTCCCAAGAAAGCGCTGGCTAACGCTTGGGCTTGCGCAGTTGCCCAATGAGCAAACATAGGTTGCCCTGTTACATCGCCCACCGCCCAAATATTTTTTTCAGCGGTTCGCAGCGATTCATCGACTTCGATGCCGCGTGACGCATACCGCACTTGGGTATTTTCTAAACCAAGGGAATCGACTTGAGGCGATCGACCAACAACCGTGAGGACAACTTCGGCTTCTTCAAAACACTCCTTGCCAGCTTCGGAATAAAAGACACGTTTAAGTCCCTGGTGTTCTTCGATTCTCTCAATTTGAACACCGGTTCTTACGGTGATCCCTTCACGTTCCATGAGAATTTTTAAGCGTGAGCTTAATTTTTGGTCAACTGAAGCCAGAAGTTCTGGCAAAGCCTCGAGGATAGACACCCGGCTTCCCATCATAGAAAACATCTGCCCCAATTCGACACCAATAGGACCGCCTCCAATGACTACGATTGAGCGAGGAATATGGTCCGTGGCAATGAGCTGTTCGGAAGTTAAAACTCCCGAAAGCTGTGCACCGGGAACGTCAAGTTTTCGTGAAACCGAACCTGTTGCGATCACAGCTTTCTCAAATTCAATTTTTATCGAGCCTTGAGGACCTTCTACAATAGCCTTCTGAGCGTTCAGAAACCTAGCGGTGCCAAACCGAATTTTTAACGAAGAGATCTTATTGCCGTTAGCCAGAGCCGCAGTGGACCTCGCTGACAAAATTGACTCTTTTCGTTTCAAGACAGCATTCCAATCCAGTTTAACTTTTCCCGAAAGGTCTTGGATTCCTAAGGTTGCCGATTTTTCTGCTCGGTACTTAAAAAAAGCCGCTTCACGAAAAATCTTGGAAGGTACGCAACCATGAAATAAGCAGGTTCCGCCCAAACCTGATCCGGCCTCGACAAGAACCACCTGTCGACCAGCCGAGGCAGTCGCCATAGCGAGGGGTGTCCCGCCAGGACCTCCTCCAATGACTAAGATTTCCGTTGTTAAAGTTTCCATTTCAACCTCCTCAGGTTTACTACAACCAGCTACCAGGCAAACAGAGTTCCTACGGTCATAACGGCAAACGAGGATTCTTGCGGGGTCAGTTTGTCTGAATACCAGCCGGCCCCAAGCGCCAAAACCGCTGAACCTGTCGTAAACTTCAACCCCAACTCGACACCGCTGGCCCAGGTGTTGATTGTTCCCTCGTAGTTAAAAAATCGATAGGTTACCCCCGGGATCATGTTCAAAGCGGGCGCCCAATTCTCGAAGGTAAACTGTAGCCTCGTCGACGTACTTACTGCAGGTTTGTCTTCGTAGGTGCCCGACGCCGCAACAGGAAGAACGGCGGTCGTGAACGTGGTGCCGCTGGTGAAAAACCCCAGATCCTCGGACACGGCCAGATCACGCCAGCCTAACAACCTAAAATCAAAGACCCCCGTGGCAAAACCGTTAATACTGGTGTGAGACTTGCCGTCGGTTGGGGCTTGGTTTACCGCCAAAGCCTCAGCACCAACAGATGTCAAAAGGCCGAAGTGAGAGGCTCCGGTAAATTCAAACGTGCCAAAGAAATCACTCCAAGTCTGACGAGTCGCCGCCCCCATGTACCCCAGTTTCAACGTGCCGAACCCGGGTTGGTGATACGAAGCCAGGTAGTCTAGGCCCGAAGCCCAAGTCTGAAAATCAGTAGCCTTTGCCGTCATAGAAGAGGACGTTTGTTCAGGCGCCATGACAGCGACCACCAGGCGCGGCATAAAAGCCGGCTGCCACTTCACCTCGACGCCGGTTATCCCCGAAATAAAGCCTCCCGTCGGTGCCCAAAGCCCGGCTTCATAGCCAAAACCCTGATTGGGACGTTCGGGAAAAATTCCTGAGCTCAGAGCGCCGACAAAAAAAGCTGAGTTATAGTTTTTCGTCATCAGCGATCGAAACGCAAAGGCCGTGTCTCGAAGAGAACCTGCGTCAATTCTCAATTGGTGAAAGAGCTTCACAAAGGCTTGGGCGTACTTCAGGGAAAACACCTGGGTCGGCGATGACGCTGAAAGGGTGGGATCAAACTCCCAACGGCCTTTAAAGCCGCCTTCCGGGGTATCGTACAAAACGTTCACTCTCACAAAGACCCCATCCCGCTCCTGTTCATCGAGCAAATCCAGGTAATCCACCGGCGAAGTTTTTCCCGCCGACGGAGAAAAAGAGGCAGCTCCCAGCCCAAAGCCTGAAATCTTCAAGTTCCTGCTAGGGTTCACAGAAACTTGGGCCGAGATTGCCCCTGTCACAAGGAGCAAGCCAAACACCAAAAAGGTAGCTTTCATCGCAGGACCAACTTTACGGACATCACCACGGCAACCAGGTACAACAGAACGCCGATGATCTTTTTTAACTGACGGCCCGAAACCTTTTTGCGCATCGCCCAGGACCCCACCGCTGAACCAAGCACGGCGGCCACCGAGGCCGAGATGATCAGTTCAAGGTTAGGATGTCCCAACGAAATGTGCCCCAAAAACCCCGACAGTGAAGAAAAGAAGACCACGAGCGCGGTCGTACCGGCGGCAATTTTCGTCTCGACCCCCAACCCACTTAGCGTCGGTAGAATAAAGTTTCCTCCGCCGACGCCCAATAACCCGCCCAAAAAGCCAGCCCCGGCGCCGACGCCGACACCGATCGTAGCTTCTTTGGCGCCCGACAACCCCTGAGGTCGCGGTTTGGCCTGAAAAAAAAGCATCATACTACCAGCAAACACCAAAAAGGCCACGAATAAGGCTTTCAGCCAATGAGGGTCAGCAAAGTTGGACCCCCAAGCCCCCAACGGGGACAAAATGACGGCGGCAACCAGCATGGGAACACCGACCTTCCAGCGAATTAACCCCGCCCGCACATACTGAATCGTCGACACCAAAAGACTGAGCGCGTTGAGTAGCAGTGCCGTCGATGCCGCCTCGGGGAAGGGAACTCCAAAGGCCAAGAATAGCGGGACAAAGAGAAAAGCCGCCCCTAATCCCGCCATGGCCATGAGGCCAGAAAAGACGAGGACGAGCGCAAAAATCACAATCAGCAAAAACAGGCTCATGGTTCGCGCTCCTTATTGGGCCGCGCAGTCTTGGCAAACTTTTTTGTCAAATTTGACGCGACCGTATTCCATGACCGCCATTTCTCCACATTCTTCACAGATAAAACCATTAAAACTGTGGGGGTGTTCTTTCAAAGAATACGAAAATACCTCAGAAACCTTCAAAAGCTCCTCGTCCGGCGCACTCATCACATGACTAACCAGCGGATCAACCACGGCATCGGGAACAGCACTGGCGGGAATGCCTTTTTCGCGGTATTCCTTGAAAAAAGCTGTCTGTTTGTTAGCCATCATTGCCTTACCCGTTGGCGTGACTCGGACGGCCTTCCCGGTCGCTTTGTCGACAACGGTCACCGCCCATTTTCCCTTATGCGTCTTTTTGAGGTTACCCTTACCAAAGGTTGTACCCAAAATAACCTGAAGGCCGTCGGCATAGCAGGTCGCGCAATGGTCTTCGCCTAAGTCAACAAAGGCCACCAACTGCCCGTCTTTTGCTCGCTCCACGCCTAGCTTTTTCATCGCAGCGGCTCCGACACGCAAACCCATAGGCATGGCAGGACATTTGTGTCCATGAAATTTCTGGCCAAAAGCCAGCCAATCTTGGGGATTCTCCATAACTTTCTCCTCTCGTTAACGGCGCTTGGCCGTTATATAGAAATAGTATAATGTTCGCAAATATTCACATATTTCAGCATTCTTTTCCTTAACAAAGATCATGAACGCTAATTGCGTGAACATCAATTCACATAATAAGCATTATCACAGGAGTCGTCAAGCGACGACTTTTTATGAAAACAAACGTTACTTTCAGGTTAAAAACCTGTTGCATTACAAAGATTTCATACAATCTCGCCCGTTCCACGGAAGATCTTGCTAGAAATTCATCGAACTCCTTGAGTATCCTAAGGACTATGATGGACTTCTTAAGGTCAGTGTTAAATAAGCATCCTCAGGCCAGTCAAAGGTTTCTTGAGATCCTCCCGGGGTTTGTCAGCTGGAATATGATTCTTTTTCCCGTTTGGGGCGCTTTTTTTGCCCCCAAGGCCGTCGCGCTCTTTTTGATGGTCTTTTACGTCTACTGGTTGGTGAAATCGCTCAACACGGCTTTGATGGCCTGGAAGTCGCAGGGAAAAATTCGAGACGACAGTGAGAAAGATTTTTTACCAGAACTCAAGGCTGAGCCTGAAGTTCCTCGCATAAAGCATATTGTCATTATCCCTACCTACAAAGAACCAGCCCACACCCTGATTCGCACCCTCGAAGCCCTCGAAGCCCAATCTTTAGGGGCCCAGCACATAATTCCTGTCATTGCCTTTGAAGAACGTGCCGGTGAAGAGATTAACGCGGCCCGTGAAACAGCGATTCGTGAACGGTTTTCAGAATCATTTAGCCACCTAATGTTTACCCGACACCCTGCGTCCATTCCTGGTGAGGTCGTTGGTAAATCGTCGAATATGGCCTGGGCCGCACGCGAGTTACAAAAGATCGTCGAGACTGAACGAGGCTGGGACCGCAACTACCTGACGGTTACTTCAGTCGACTCAGATGTGTGCTTTCACGCAAACTACTTCGCCTCGCTCACCTTAAACTTTTTACGCTCAAAAAACCGTCACCGCCGAATTTGGCAGGGCGCTATCATGTTTTACAACAACATCGACAAGATCCCCATGGTCATGCGGGTGTTCAATCGCCTATTCACCGTTATTTCGATCAGCGGACTAGGCCGCGAAAACGGTCGAATGAACTTTTCGTCGTACAGCCTCAGCTGGCGACTGTTGGAGCATATTGGGTTTTGGGATGTCGACGTGATCCCCGAGGACTTTCGGGTCTTCTTTAAGTCGTACTTTGCCACTGCTGGTGAAGTCAAAGTCGAACCGATTTGGCTCCCCGTTATGGCCGATGCGGCCGAAGCTGATGGTTTTTGGAGCACGTTTGTAAACACCTACGAGCAAGTGAAACGCTGGGCGTGGGGAGCGAGCGACGACTCCTACATTCTCAAGCGTTGGATCCAAGACACGCATGCGCCCTTTTGGGACAAAACCCGTCGTGTTTCCCAGATTCTCGAGATCCACTTTTTATGGCCTGTGAACTGGTTTATCCTGATGATCGGGATTCCCTTGCTGCAACTGGTAAACCCTTTGTTCATGCTCTCGGGGTTGGGGCAAGACCTCATGACCTTGACGGGATGGACATTGCTCCCCACAATTTTCGCACTTGTGGTCTTCCTGTTGGTAGATCTTCGCAGTCAGCCCAACTTCAAAAATCTTTCGTGGGGTCGCAAGGTACTCTATCCCCTCGAGATGTTGTTTATTACGCCAATTTCCAGTCTCATCTTCTCGGCAATCCCCAGCCTCGATGCTCACACCCGGCTCTTGGCAGGAAAGTATCTGGAATATCGCGTTACCGAGAAGGTGTAAACCTTTTACTTATGCCGTGCGGCTAGCTCGCCCAAGACATCATCAATACTGATGTCTTTGACCTCTAAAAGCACTAAAAGGTGATAAATCAGGTCGGCGGACTCGCTGATTAGATCCTCGCGGCTACGGGCCAAAACGAGTTCTACAGCTTCTTCGCCGGTCTTTTTCCGGATCTTTTCTTCGCCCTTTTGAAAAAGGTGCGTGGTGTACGAACCTTCGGGCATTTCCTTTCGCCGTTGGGCAATGACCTGCGCCAACCGCTTAAGTACTGGTTCCGACGAAGCTGACCCTGCCGTGGATTCAGCACCGGGACGTGAAACGAGTTCCTCTTTAACGGCAGGATGCGCCTTAAACTGCTCAGCCTGAGACATCGTCAAAATCGCTTGATACCACGAGCCAGCTTTATCAACCAAGTTGTGAAAGCTGACTCCCTCTAAAGGAAGAACGCGGAACGTTTCGGGGTGCACCACCCAAAGCTCACGCCGCTCAATACTCTTTTGAAAAGCTTTTCTATTCATGAGCAAGGCCCCTAGCAGTTCGCCGTCTGTTGAAACGACCGCTAAGGGAAGAGTCAAACCATCGTTCACCACAAACCTCCCCAAGGTTTTTGATAGAGAGTAACCGCCTGGGCTAAATCCAGTCGGCCTTTATACAGAGCCTTTCCGGTGATGACACCAGCAAGCAACGGGTGCGCACGCTGGGCAAGCTGACGTATATCGTCTAACGATGACACCCCCCCGGACAAGATGACCGGCATTTGAGCAGCTTCGGCCACCGCTACAGTACGTTCGACATCAGGACCCGCCAGGGTTCCATCCCGTTCAATATTGGTATAGATGATGCTAACGGCACCCAAGTCACGACAACGCTGGGCCAGGACGGAATCTTGGAGCTTACTGCCTTCTTCCCAGCCCGAAACCTTGACTTCACCGTTACGCGCATCAATTCCGGCGACAAACTTTTGGCCGTAACGCTTCACCCAGCCCGCAAAAACGGAAGGGTCTTTAACCAAGAGGGTACCCACAACAAGACGCTCAACCCCCAGCACCAAAAGCTCTTCGACATCGCGGTCGGTGCGAATTCCACCGCCGACTTCTACGACCACGTCAACGGCGGCACAGATGCGGCCAATCGTCTCGCGGTTAGTCCCTTTGCCGCTCCGGGCGGCGTCAAGGTCGACCAAGTGGATTCTTTTTGCTCCCGAACGAACAAATGTCAAAGCCGTCTCGACAGGATCAGTGTCGTAGGCTTCGACCTGACCATAATCGCCTTGATGGAGCCTGACGCAACGCCCGCCTAAGAGGTCAATCGCTGGAACAATAAACATTACTGAGCCCTCAGAAGTTCAGCCAAGCGGACCAACTCGGCCGGCGGCAAGGCCTGCCGATTTGTAGGGCCGATTTTCCATCCAAAGCCATCTCCCGCCCATCGAGGAATCACATGAAGGTGCACATGAGGAACCTCTTGGCCGGCCGCGCTACCGTCTGAAACCCAAAAGTTCACGCCCTCGCACCTCAGGCCTGAGCTTCGCAAAGCTTTTGACAGGCGGTGCCCGACCTGAAATAGGTGACCGGCAATCTCTTCGTCTAACTCGGACAAGGTAACGGCACGAGCCTTGGGAATAACGAGAAAATGCCCTGGGTTCACCGGAAAAATATCCAAGAATACGAGGCACTTGTCATCTTCGTAGATCTTGTGACAGGGAATCTCGCCCCTGAGAATTTTAGCGAAAATGTTATTGTCGTCGTAAGTGTTGCTCATTAGACCTCCTGAAGTTGCCAGTCTAGGGTCTCGCCGGCATTGGGGGGTACGGCACCGTGATACTCTAACGGAACCACCCAAGGTCGTCGCTCAAGCACCAGCTGGCCCGGGTTTCGAGGTAGCCCGTAAAATTCTGCTCCAAAGACCGAAAGAAATGGGTCGAGTTTTTCCAACGCACCGCGTTCTTCAAAAAAAGACGCCAAAAGAGGCAGACTAACTGGCATCGTGTAACAGCCGGCACTGCACAGGGCCGCCTCTTTGTTGCTTTTCGCATGGGGAGCACTATCGGAACCGAAGAAAAACTGTTTTTCTCCGGCTACAGCGGCGGCTTGCAAGGCCGCTCGATCTTCTGATCGCTTCAAAAGCGGCTTGCAAAACAAATGCGGGCGTAAAGCGCCCCCTGCCAAGTCATCGAAGGTATACAACAGGTGATGCGCGGTGAGCGTCCCCGCCGTTCGCTCCCCGGCCTCCCGAACAGTTTCAAGCCCTTCACGGGTGGAAATATGCTCCAGAATGATCCGTAAACGAGGAAAGGCCTGACGCAAAGCCCGAAAATCTTTCAGAAACACAACCTCACGATCGAACGTGAAGGCCCCGGGGTCTTCGCCGTGCAGGCACAGAACCAGGTCTAGCTCCTGCATCACCTCAAACACTGGGTAAGCGTCTTTTAGGTGGCGCACGCCATCGGCCGAGTTCGTTGTTACCCCTTCGGGATAGAGTTTACCCGCTACAGCACCGGCGGCCTTTAATGCTGTGAGCGTTTCGGTTGTCATGCCCGCCATGATCTTAAAGGTCATCAAAAGGCCAAGACCGGGAGCCGCGGCCGCTAAACTGTGCCGGTAGCGCATCAACGAGGCAGAATCAACAACCGGGGGAACGGTGTTGGGCATGACTAATACGCGGGCAAACCCCGCCTTCTGGGCGTCGCGAGCCCAGTCGGCGCTGGCAGAACCTTGTCTAAGGTGGACATGAAAATCATCCGGTTGTCGAAGAACAAGGCGGTCCATCAGGGTTGATTACTCACTGTTGGAGGAGTGTCGGGGCCTGTAGGAGCCTCGAAGCTCGGGGCCTCTGCTTGAGAATTGCTCCACACCTTTTTTCCTTTGGTGTTGATGTAGCTAATCATGTCGCCGTCCGCGACATACGCCAAACCCTGATGAAAGTCCGAAGCATTATCAAACTGTGCGGCAATCACCAACTTGCCGGACTTGTCGATATACCCGACTTTGCCATTTTCAAGCACCACGGCTAACCCTTCTGAAAAGCTGCGTGCATAATCAAATTCGGGGGGAATGACGGTATTTCCCTTGGTGTCGATAAAACCCACTTTGTTACCCACCCAAACAAGGGCCAACCCGTCCGAAAAAGGTTCGGCATTGGTAAAATTGGGGGAGAAAGGCTTGTTCTGATTTTTGTCGATGAAAAACATTTTGTCACCTTCGCCAACGAGGGCGAGACCGTCCTCGAAAGAACTGGCTGAGTCGTACTTTAAAGGAATCGCCATAGATCCATCGGGATGGATGTAACCATACTTGCTGTTGAGGTCGACCATCGCCAAGCCCTCAGAAAACTGTCCGGCAAAATCATAATGAGGCGGAACAACCACACTACCCTTTTCATTGATGAACCCAAACTTGCCGCCCTGCACTACAACGGCCAGACCATGATGAAAGTCACGGGCGTAATCCCACTGAAAATTGATGACGAGATGCCCAACTTTATCGATAAAACCGACTTTTCCGTCTTTCATTACATACGCTAAACCTTCGCTGAACCGCCCACCATTTTCGTACTGCGCGGGGATGACCAGCTTTCCGGTTTGATCAATGTAACCAGTTTTACCACCCTTGACGACCGGGGCTAAACCCTCCGAAAAGGCGCCGCAAGTGTCATAGATGGCCGGAATGACAATTTTTCCGCTACTATCAGCGTAACCGCTGTGTCCTTTATCAAAAATTGGGTAGAGGTGTTCCGACGGTGCGCAGGACACCATCAAACTCAGGATCGCAACGGCTAGACCGCCCCAGAATTGCTTCACGTCGTATCTCCTTTTAAAAAGCGCCCTGTATTCCCCGACGGTAGCACATCAGGCTAAGCGTTCCAAGAGGAGGCGCGAAATGGTTTCTAGTTGAGGTTCCACAAGAATCGCCTGCTTAGCCTTCGTAGCGGCGGCGGCCAAACCTGGGGGTAGTTCGGGGGTTTTCCCCGTTGCACGTTCGACGATATCTAAAAACTTCGCCGGGTGTGCGGTAGCCAAGACGCACAGCTGGGCGTGGTCTAAGCGGTTTTCTTCGCGGAACCGCTGGGCGGCTTGATAACCTACCGCGGTATGAGGGCACAAAAACATGTTATGGTCTTGGTAGACTTCACGGATAGTCGACAAGGTCTCGGCGTCGGTAACGGTTTGTCCAAAAATCATCGCCCGCATCAGGTTCCAATTTTTTTGAAAAACAGCCTCCAGACGTTCAAAGTTTGAAGGGGAACCCACGTCCATGGCGTTAGAATAGGTCAGTACCGAGGGGCGCGGTTGGTAAATGCCAGTTTCGAGGTACTGGGGAACCACATCGTTGGCGTTGGTAGCCGCGACAAAACCCGTTACAGGCAAGCCCCATTTCCAGGCGTACACGCCCGCCGTCAAATTGCCAAAATTCCCACTGGGAACACAGAAAAACAACTCTTCTTCAAGGCGGTCTTTTAGCTGAGCAAACGCCCAAACATAATAAAAGGACTGTGGAATCAAGCGCCCCAAACTAATGGAGTTGGCACTGGTCAACGGCAGGGCTTTTTTCAACACGGGGTCAACAAATGCCTCTTTGACTAACCGCTGACAGTCATCAAACGAGCCTTTCACCTCTAAGGCCAGGACATTGCCACCCAAAGTTGTAAGCTGTTTTTCCTGTAAGGGGCTCACCCTCCCCGAAGGGTACAGTATAACCACATCGACGTTGCGCCGGTTGTGAAAGGCTTGCGCCACTGCACTTCCTGTGTCGCCGCTGGTCGCAGTCAGGATGACGGCCCGACGCGCCGAGTTCTGAAGGTATTCTTCCATCGTGGCGGCCAAAAAGCTGGCGCCAAAATCTTTAAAGGCGCTCGAGGGGCCATGGAACAGTTCGAGGATCGATAAACCGTTCTCCATCTGAACCAGCTTGGGTTCAAAGGGAAAAGCCGCGCGAACGATGCGCTGAATACCGCCGGCGTCGATTTCACCTTTCATCAAATAGGCCGCTATCAGCGACGCGATATCTTGAAACGACGTTTTTCGGTCCATCGCTCGAAAATGCTGTTGCAGGTGGAGGTCTTCTTCGGGGATAAACAGACCACCATCGCTAGCTAATCCCTGAAACAGCGCTTCTTCAAAATTGACCCTCAAAGAGGGGTTGCGAGTACTTATGAACTTCATGAACTTACTCCTTCAACCAAGGAACGCCCGGTGAACGGTATTCAAGGCCCGTTCTCGGTCCTTGCTTTCGATAACAAACGAAATGTTGCGTTCGGACGACCCCTGAGCAATCGCGAGAACATTGATATTTTCTTGCCCAAGGGCATGAAACAGACGACCGGTAATGCCCGGTTTGCCCCGCATGTTCTCGCCGATGACAGCAATGATCTCAAGATCGACGATCAGCTCGCAGTCTTTGATCTGACGCGCTTCCCGTTCTGGCTTAAGCTCGTCCCTCAAGGCTTTGAGGGCTTCTTTGGCTTCGGCCTTGCGGGTCACAATGCAAATCGAATGCTCAGACGACGCCTGCGAAATCATGATCACGTTGACCTTGACCCGAGAAAGCGCGGTAAACACGCGTGCAGCAAAGCCCGGAATACCAATCATCCCGCCACCTTCAATATTGATGAGGGCGGCATCGCTTATGCTGGCGATTCCCGTAATGGGTCGGTTGTGCGGTTTGGGATTCTGAGTGATTAAAGTTCCCGGCACCTCTGGCTTAAGGGTGTTTTTGATGCGCAGAGGAATGCCTCGGTCCAACAGGGGGCCCATCGTGGAGGGGTGTATCACCTTGGCGCCAAAATAAGACAACTCCATGGCCTCTTCCATCGAGATTTCTTTAAGAACCTCGACCCCGTGGACAAAACGAGGGTCGGCTGTTAACACGCCGTCTACATCCTTCCAGATTTCAACCGCGTCAGCGCGAATCGCCGCACCCACTAGCGAGGCCGTAAAATCACTGCCGTTTCGCCCCAGGGTAGTTGGTCTACCGTCCGCCGTTGATGCGATAAAACCGGTAATCACGGCAACACCTTTAAGGTCTTTCAATCGAGCTTGAACCTGTTCATACGTTACCGTAAAGTCAACCTGGGCATTGCCGTGTTCATCATTGGTGCGGATAAACTTCTTGCTGGCGTCAATGTATTCCGCCTCAACCCCCAAAGACTGGAAATGTCCGGTCATCACCAAACAGCTGAGGCGCTCGCCAAAGC
>JABEVK010000041.1 GCA_013044245.1 Spirochaetales bacterium
CAGACTCGGTAAGAGCTTCGGCGAGACGCGCGGACAAGAGGCTGGCCAAGAATTCGGCATCGGCAAAACCGGTATTCATACCCTGCCCTCCGATGGGCGACATCTGATGAGCGCTGTCACCGGCTAAAAAAACGCGCCCAAAGTCGTAACGCGGGGCCACCCAGCGGTGTACCCCAAAAGGGCTCTGCCAACCCTTGCGGGCGGGGTCCAGCGCGTAACCAGCACGCTGAAGCACGAGATTTTCAAGCAGTGTTCCCGGTTCTTCGACAGCGGTAGGTGTCTGGACAATCCAACGTCGCCAACCGGGCGCATGGGGAAACGATTCAACGGCTCCGTCAGGCGTAAAAAATAAGCGCGCCGAGTTCCACCCCGTCTCGTCCGGATAATCGGCCATTAAAAACGAGGCAGGGTACCACCGCGACCGCCGAGATACCCCTAAGAGGTCTCGAACAGTACTTCGCGCTCCATCACAGCCGACTAAGAAACGGGCTTCGCCTGTTCTACCGTCCTCAAACTGTAGCCTGATCCGGTCAGGCTCGGTTTGAAAAGATACTAACCGATGGGATCTCAGAATCTGTACCTTCGATTGGGTACTCAAATACTCTTCAAGAACCTTTTCTGTCGCCGGTTGTGGCACCGAGAGAATAAACGGAAAAGATCCCGGCAGAGCACTAAAGCTCGCAGTTCCCAAAAACTTACGCTTTTTTCCAAAAACCAAAACTTCTTTCAGGGCGGTTCCCCGAGCTAGCAAGTCTTGTGCCAGGCCCAGACGGCTGAAAAGTTCGAGGCTCGGTGGGGTTACACCAATCGCGTTCGACCCCGGCGCACTCGTACTTTTCTGTTCATAGAGCACAACGCTATGCCCCTGGCGAGCGACAAGAGCCGCCAAAAGCAGACCTACGGGACCGGCACCAAGGACGGCTACATCTGTCATTGGTCTAAAGTACAGAAAACTTTGGGCCAGCTCAAGCTCTAGAGAAAAATTTCCCGATTTCTTTATTCCGGGTTTATGCTGACCAAAGGAGGAAATTATGCTCACTTTGTTTTCGGGCGCCAACGCTCTTGCCTTAGGCGGCGAAGCTAGCCTTAAGGTGCCTGCGCTGACCCCCGAAGTCTCCCTGGGTTTAGCTATCGGTTTAGCCGTGTGCGTCGTGGGAATCTTGTTTGGTTTGGGGGTGTTTCTATCCGAACGCCGTCAGCCCGTCTTTCGGTCGCTTAAAGAAATCGGCTCCCTGATCTTTGCCACCTGCAAGACCTATCTAATTCAACAAGGCCGTTTTTTGGTCCTCTTGGAAGTCTTTATTGCTGTCTGTATCGGGTTTTACTTTGGCTTTTTGCGAGCCATGCCCCTTTCGAGCGTGCTCATCATTCTTGGTTTTTCGGTCATTGGCATCTTGGGAAGCTACTCAGTCGCCTGGTTCGGCATCCGCATGAACACCCTGGCCAATGCCCGGACCGCCTTTGCTAGTCTGGAACGAAAGCCCCTCAAGGTGATGGAAATCCCCCTTCGATCCGGCATGAGTATCGGTGTTCTTCTCGTCAGCGTCGAGCTCATTCTCATGCTGTCGATCTTGCTCTTTGTCCCAGGCGATCTTGCCGGCTACTGCTTTATTGGTTTTGCCATCGGCGAATCGCTGGGAGCGGCGGCTTTACGCGTTGCCGGCGGCATTTTTACCAAAATTGCCGATATCGGCAGTGATCTTATGAAAATTGTCTTCGGCATCAAAGAAGATGACCCCAGGAACCCCGGGGTGATCGCCGATTGCACGGGCGACAACGCCGGCGATAGCGTAGGCCCCACCGCCGACGGCTTTGAAACCTACGGGGTTACTGGAGTCGCCCTCATCAGTTTCATCTTATTGGGAGTTCTGCCCCAATCGCAGTTTGCCTCATCGTTCACGGCGCTGGGTCTTACCCGCGAAGGGCTTCAGCTCCACTTGTTGGTGTGGATTTTTACCATGCGAATTCTGATGCTTTTGACCTCGTTGTTAGCCTACTTTGTCAACAACGGCGTTTCAAAACTGCTGTATGGGCGCAAGGCTGAATTTAATACGGAACGGCCCTTAACCAACCTCATTTGGATTTCGGCGTTGTTTTCGTTAATTGTCACCTTCGTCGTCAGCTACCTGCAACTGGGCTTTTTGGGCTCCGGACTTTGGTGGATGCTTGCGGCCATCATCAGCTGTGGAACCCTGGGAGCGGCGCTGATCCCCGAATTTACCAAGATTTTCACCAGTCCTAATGCCCATCATGTCAAGGAAATTGTTACGGCCTCCCGCGAGGGCGGCGCCAGCCTCAACATTTTATCAGGTTTAGTTAGCGGTAACTTTTCGGCCTTTTGGATCGGCCTATTGATTACAGCCCTCATGGTGGCAGCGTACTTTTTCAGCCCCGGTTTAAGCGGAATCTTAAGCTACCCTGCCGTTTTTGCCTTTGGGCTGGTTGCTTTTGGCTTTTTGGGCATGGGCCCTGTAACCATAGCTGTCGACAGCTACGGACCCGTCACCGACAACGCCCAGTCTGTGTACGAGCTTTCCCTCATAGAAGAAGACCCCCTTGCTCCAGCCGAAATTGAAAAAGAATTTGGCTTTCGCCCCGATTTTGCCAACGCGAAGCATCTTCTTGAAGTCAACGACGGTGCGGGTAACACCTTCAAGGCCACGGCAAAACCGGTGTTAATTGCTACCGCCGTCGTCGGCGCCACTACTATGATCTTTAGCTTGATCCTCGTGATCAAACAAACCTTGGGAGTCGACCCGGAAGCCGTTCTCAACATTCTGAACCCCTTTACGATTTTCGGCTTTCTGGCCGGGGGAGCTGTCATCTACTGGTTTACCGGCGCCAGCACTCAAGCTGTCATCACGGGATCGTATAGTGCGGTAGCCTTTATCAAACGGCATATTAAACTGGACCCGAACGCCGAGAAAAAGGCATCGATGGAAAACTCAAAAGCGGTTGTCCGAATTTGCACCCAATACGCGCAAAAGGGGATGTTTAACATCTTTTTGGGTGTCTTCTTTTTCGCCTTAGCCTTTGCCTTTTTGGCCTCACCGGCGGCGGGGCCTCAGGAGGTGTCGTTTTTTGTCAGCTATTTGATCGGCATTTCGATTTTCGGACTTTTTCAGGCCATCTTCATGGCTAACGCGGGCGGTGCATGGGATAACGCCAAAAAAATTGTCGAAGTCGATTTGAACTTGAAAAACACTCCCCTTCATGCCGCCACTGTGATCGGAGACACCGTCGGCGACCCGTTTAAAGACACCAGCTCTGTGGCAATGAACCCCATCATCAAGTTCACGACGCTATTTGGACTTTTGGCGATGGAAATTGCGCTGTCTCCCACGTTTTTGAACGTAGCACCTTGGATAGGCGGTGTATTCTTAGCCTTGGCGTTGGTTTTTGTTTTGCGGTCGTTTTATGGGATGCGCATCCCGACACTCAGTGAAATTGATACCAATATTCACGGTATTAACCCGATGGATGAGAACAATTCGGCCTGTGTCGACTAATAATCTTCACGCCGACTGCGGGAGAACTTGACCTAGCCCAAAGGGAAAGGAAATACTTTGGGCATGGTTAAAGTGTTTGTCGTATTCATGGCGCTTTTTTGCCTCGGGGGGGGTGGACTGTCTGCCGCCTCCGAAACGGCCAAGCCGGTGAGGGTGGTACTTGTGCCGTATCGGGGACCCGTTTACAACATTTTTTTTCATCCTTTGATTTACGACCCTCGGCAAGCCTTTGAACCATCGCCTAAAAAAGTATTTATGGATGAGTGGTTCATTACCGTCGACGAGTTTAAAAAAACCCTTCATTCGCTCTACCAACGTGGCTACATCTTGGTACGTCCCCGTCAATTTTATCAACAAGACGCTCACGGTCATTGGTTCCAAAAACCGGTTGACCTGCCACGGGGGAAAAAGCCGTTGATCCTGTCGGAGGATGACGTCAATTATTACCCAACTATGCGGACTCACGGGGTAATCTCACGTCTTTGGGTTGACCCCCTGGGTCGCCTGGCCGGCGTGCTGGACGAACCGGATGGCACATCTCGAGTTGTTTATCATGCCGAAGTACCCCAAATTCTCGAAGACTTTATTCAGGCGCACCCCGATTTTTCTTTTGAAGGGGCCCGGGGCATGATCAATGAAACCGGCTACTATGGGGCTTTTGGTTACCCCGACGTCGGGAAAAAGGCCTTTGACCATGACGCGAATGTCTACGAGGCGAAACGTGTCGCGGCTAAACTCAAACAAATGGGCTGGGAGTTCGCCTCCCATTCCTACGATCATGAATTCTTATGGCAGGAACCCGATGGGGGTCCCTTTGAAAAAGCTGAGCGCAAGTGGATGGCCGAAATCGGCCCCATCGTCGGCCCTACCCCCTACTACGTCTTTCCGTTCGGCGACCAATGGTTTAAGGACAAAAAGAGAATGGATTTTTTAAACAGTCTTGGTTTTAAGTACTATTTTTCCGTCGACAACCATGCCTCTGTACTCCGCACTGACGGTGATATTGTCTTGGGACGAGTCGCGGTCGATGGACGATCCCTGAGGTTGAGGGCTCATTCCCTCAAGATTTTTTTAAACGCCCGCGCAATCTTGGACCCGCGACGCAGTCGAGGCATCCACTACAGCTGGAATTGACACCAAGATTCACACCGGAAAATCCGTCGACCGGTACTCCTTGTTGATACAAAGTCTCATTTCCCATTGACTAACAGCTTTACCCAGACTATCTTCAAAAAAAAGGTCACTGAGCCTTTTTTTGGGAGAGCTGTTTGGAACAGACACCGTCACCCCCGCTTCTTGAGTTTATCAACGCCGGTATCCAGCTGGGCGGGCAGGTGATTCAAAAAGGAATCACTTTTTCGCTGTACCGCGAGCAGTTTGTCGCTGTACTGGGACCCAACGGTGCGGGAAAAAGCACTTTATTGAAACTCATTCTGGGGTTGTTAAAACCGACCTCGGGTCAAATACGACTTTTTGGCGAAACACCTCGAACCGGCAATCGGCGGATAGGCTATACTCCGCAATTTTCAAGCTTGGAGGCGTCGTTGACACTACGAGCCCGTGATATTGTCGGATTTGGTCTTGACGGTCACCGGTGGGGAATGGCACTTCCCAACAAAATGCGAGCAGCAAAAATTACCCGTGCTTTAGAAGAAGTCGACGGTCTGCACTTGGCTGAAGCGTCCTTTAGTGAGTTATCGGGCGGCGAACGCCAGCGCCTGCTGATTGCTCAGGCACTTTTAAGCGATCCTGAGCTTTTGCTGTTAGATGAGCCTTTGGCCAGTTTAGACATGTCGCACGCCCAAGAGATGGTAGCCTTGGTCGACCGGATACGACGCACCCGAGGGACAGCGGTTCTCTTTGTCACGCACGATGTGAACCCCGTTTTACCCTGTCTGGATAAGGTTCTGTACCTGGCGGGTGGCCAAAGCACCTTGGGAACAGTCCAAGACGTCATTACCACCGACAACTTGAGCCGTCTCTACGGCTCACGGGTCGAAGTTCTTCAATCCGAAGGACGGCTTTTTGTTTTGGGTGTCGACACCTAAGGGTTATCTAAGATGAGCATCTTTCACTTCGAATTCATGCAAAATGCCTTTTTAGCCGCTACCCTGGTGGCCGCCCTGGGCGGTGTTACAGGCTTCTTTTTGATCCAGCGAGGAATGACCTTTGCTGGCCACGCCCTACCCGGAATTGGTTTTGCAGGCGCGGCTGGGGCTGTCTGGCTGGGGTTTTCACCGTTAGCCGGCCTGGTAGTCTTTACATTAGCGGGGGCCGGGGGGATAGCCAAGCTGAAAGGCGACCCCCGTGAACGCGATCTTCACATTGGCATGATCTTGGTCACGGCGTTAGCCCTAGGCCTCTTGTTCTTGTCGCTGTACCCAGGGTTTGCCGAACCTGCTTATGCCATTCTTTTTGGTTCACTTTTAGGCATCAGTAAAGGCGAAACGCAGGTCATGGCCATCGGGAGTCTGTTCATCGGCCTCTTTTTTGTTTTTGCGTTCCGCCCTCTGTTATTTGCGTCGTTTGACCCGCAAGCGGCTGGGGCTCGAGGTGTACCTACGCGGGCGTTGGGAGCGGCATTTTTAGTCGTGACCGCCCTCGTTGTCGCCTTGTGCGCCCCAATTACGGGAACGCTCCTGGTATTTACCCTTTTAGTAGCCCCGTCAGCCATCGCAACCCGCTTGACCGCCAGCCCCCTCAAGGCGGTGCTTTTGAGTGTGGTGCTCGCCGAAGGTCTAGTTTGGACAGCGCTAACTCTGGCGTATTTTTGGAATAGTGTTCCCGGTTTTTTTGTGGCGGCCCTAGCGTTTCTTGTCTACCTTGCAGTGAGGCTCTTCCAAGCCTATGAACACAGGAGGGTCAAATGACCAGCTTTTGGACCTCTGCACTTTTTTGGAACGCCGTGGCTGGAGCAACGGCGGCCGCCCTCACCGCAGGAGCCGCTGGGTTCTTTCTGTCATTGCGTGCACTGGCCTTTACCGGCGAGGCCCTAACCGACATCGGGTTCGCGGGAGCCTCGGGGGCAGCCTTAGCGGGTGTAAACCCCCTGGCTGGAATGGCCGGCTTTTCGCTTTTGGCCGTGTTGGGCCTAGGCTCACTCAACGACCGACTGAAAGGACGGGACATTGAAACAGGTATGGTACTGTCCTTGGCGTTGGGGCTAGGGGTGCTTTTTTTAAACCTTTCAACACAATCGGGCGCCTCGCACGCTAGTTGGGGCCTGGGCCTGCTCTTTGGTTCCTTGGCCAGTATAACCACCGGCAGTGTGATTTTGGCCGGAGTATTCTGCGCAGTCTCGCTGACCGTGTTGGCCGTTCTGTTCAGGCCACTCCTATTCGCCTCCTTGGACCCCATTTTAGCCCAAAGCCGGGGCGTTCCTGTCAAAGCCTTAGCTCTGGGCTTTTTGCTCATTTTGGCCCTCGCCGCTTCGGTTACCCTTATGGTCGTAGGAGCCCTGCTAACCTCAGCGTTACTGATCGCCCCGGCCACCGCGGCCTTGAACTTTTTTAGGCGCCCCTACCAAGCCCTGGCGGCCAGTCTGATGTTTGCGGTTGGGATCGCCTGGGTGGGCCTAGCGGCGGCCTTTTTTATTCCCGTGGGCCATATCCCCGCCAGCTTTTTTATGGCGATTTTGTCAGCGCTCTTGTACTTTGTTTCTTTGCCGGCGCGGAGCCAGCGCCGACGCGATACCTGTGGGTGTCAACATAGCCGTGAAGTAACCCCTAAAGAATAAAGGAGAATTCTCAAACCATGAAAAACCCTATTTTGCGCCTAGCTCTTAGCGTAATCGTTATGAGCTTGTCGTTCACAGTTTTAACCTCTTGCGCCCCACAACACCCTGTTACGGGCAAAAAACTGCTTGTCGTTGCCGCTGAAAACTTTTGGGGCGACATTGCGACGCAAATCGGCGGTGACCAGGTGCGTGTTGTCAGCTTAATGAGTAACCCCAACCTTGACCCCCACGAGTACGAGGCCAACGTCGCCGATGCGAAAGACGTAGCCGAAGCACACCTTGTGATCAAGAATGGCGGCGGATACGACACCTGGATGAACAAGCTCCTCGCCGCCTCCCCCTCTTCGAAGCGAGTCGTGCTGACCGCTTGGGACCTCGCACCCGAGAAACTTCCCGAGAACGAGCATATTTGGTATGGAATCACCAACGACGTGGCCCTGACACGTGCGCTGTCGGCAGCGTTGACTCAGCTTGACCCAACTCACGCTGAGTACTTTGCCGCAAATACATCTAAACTGCTCACACAATGGCAAAACCTGCGCCAACAGATGGCACTGCTCAAACTTAAGCTGAACCACACCCCGATTGGACTGACTGAAACGATCTTTTTGTATCAGGCAGGCGATCTAGGTCTCAACGTGGTGACACCCTTCGCATTTATGAAGGCTGTGGCCGAGGGCACCGACCCCTCGCTTCAAGATACCTATAAGGTAGAACAGCAAATCCGGTCGCATGCCATCAAAGTTCTGGTGGTCAATGAACAAACTCTGAGTCCCTTGGTGGACAAGCTTCAAAGACTCGCGGCCTCGGCGGGGATTCCTGTCGTCTTCATCACCGAGACCATGAGTCAAGGTCCTATGCCAGCGTGGCTGGGGGATCAGCTGAACCGCTTGGCGGTGGCTCTGGGGCACCAAGCGGTGCAGTAGGCTGAGTGCTAAGCTGGCAATTTTCACACACCCCATACAAGGTTAGCGAGTGGGCTTGAACGTCAAAGTGATTGT
Source organism: Spirochaetales bacterium (assembly GCA_013044245.1). Lineage (GTDB taxonomy): Bacteria > Spirochaetota > Spirochaetia > JABEVK01 > JABEVK01 > JABEVK01. The sequence goes on from JABEVK010000041.1 coordinate 8,247, forward strand.
CACGACTTACCGCTTCTAGCTGGTCTTGGGGCAAGCAAAAACTAAATTCGCGAATGGAGTGACATCTGAGGCATGCTAAGTGATGGTGATGCCCTAAGGCGTTGAGTACCTCACCGCAAACCCGGTAAAGCTTGGTACCATCCAGAAAGTCGATGAGGTCGACGACCTGGACCTCGACCAGACGCCTAACGGTTCGAAAAACAGTGGCACGACCCAAGGTGGGGTTGTCGCCTCGGAGAGATAGCCACAGTTCATCGCCGGTAAAGCCCTGCCCGCTGGCAGCAAGAAAGCCCAGCCGCTGGGCCATCAAGTGCCGGGGGCGGGTCCGTCTCTCCCCCAGCTGATCAAGAGCAGCCTCGATTTTCTGAACGTAAAAGCCTTGATCTTCGCCCATGTTCTACGGCCTTAAAACGCCCGTTGATACTGAGGGGGAATCTTGTTGAAACTGGTCGGTAGATGCCTGAGCAACCAGTAGGGGTCGCGGAGCAGTTGACGTCCCAGCAAAATGAGGTCAGCTTGACCCGAGGCTACCACGTCCGAGATCTGTTGCCAGTCTTGAAGTAAGCCCACCGCTGCTGTGGGAACTGCGGCTTCGTTACGTACTTGAGCGGCAAAGGGCACCTGGTACCCAGGCCCAAGGGGAATCTTTACCCCAGGAACTACGCCACCTGACGAGACATCTACCAAATCCACGCCTTCGGCTTTCCACATTTGAGCCAATTTGACAGTTTCTTGGGGTGTCCAACCTCCTTGTGTCCAATCGGTTGCTGAAATCCGCGCGAAGAGGGGCTTTTCGGCCGGCCACACAGAACGCAGAGCCCGAGCAGTTTCGACGGCCAGCCGTGTGCGCGCGTCAAAACTCCCCCCCCAAGCATCAGAACGCTGATTGGCCAGGGGCGAAAGAAACTGATGCAAAAGGTAGCCGTGAGCAGAGTGCAATTCCACTACATCAAACCCCGCCTGCTGGGCCCGGCGACCAGCGGTGGCAAACGCCTCTATCACCTGGGCAATTTCGTCACTCGACAACGCCGAAGGCACCGGGTCACCCTCGGCAAAGGGCACGGCGCTAGGGGCACGGACCGTCCATCCCCCCTGGTGGGGCGCTAGCGCTTTACCGGATTTCCAGGGCGCCGCAACCGAAGCTTTACGACCGGCATGGGCCAACTGGACTCCGACAAACACACCCAGCCCATGAAGCTGATCGACCAGCTTTGCCAGAGCCAGAGCATGTTCGTCGTCCCAAATTCCCAAGTCGTCCGGCGAAATGCGCCCCTCGGGAAGAACGGCGGTGGCTTCTAAGATAACCAGTGAAGCCCCACCCACGGCCCGTTCAGCATAGTGACGAAAGTGCCAGGCGGTCGGGAAGCCGTTGTCGGCAGAATACTGGCACATCGGTGACAGGGCGACCCGGTGGGGCAAGGTAAGCCCCCGTAGGGTCAGCGGTTGAAGGATTGATTCGAGGTTGTGTTCACTCATACTTTCAGTATACTCATACAAGGGGGGAGATGAAAATTACCACCTAGCCCCCTCTCAAGGAGTCACCACGTCGACTGCCTTGAAGATTTAGTTCAGATTGAATGGACCCTGCAAAAAGACGGTGATCGAGGGAAAAAAATGAGTAAAGGACTTATCGTTTACGTTACGAGAACGGGGCATGCCCGCGAACTGGCTCAGTCTCTAGGTCAGCAACTGGACTATCCCGTCGCAGAAATCAAGGATCTGGTCTCAAGAACCGGGTTTCTCGGTTGGCTGCGTTCAGGATCTCAAGCGGCCCGGAAACTTGCCACGCCGATTTCTGACCCCGAGGCCGATTTGACCCAGGCGAGTACGGTTATTCTGGTCCAGCCTGTTTGGGCCTCGGGTGTCGTTCCCCCCATGCGCACCTGGCTCGAAAACCACCGGAGTGAACTCTCCCATAAAAAAATCGCTCTTTTAAATTCCCACCTAGGCAGTCCTCTTGAGCGCCTTAAAATCGCCTTCGAAAATGAATTTTTCCCGTTGACAGCTTTTGAAGGAATCAAGACTCATGCTTCCGAGACCGAAAAACAACAAAAGATTACGTCTTTTATTGAAGCTCTTCAAAATCAAACCGACTGAATCCCGCTACCTGTCACGAGAGATTCCCTCTCCGTTAACAGAGAGGGATCGCCAACTAAGGAAGAAGTTGAAAGTTATAGATTTTGAGGCTATAAGAAGGCAAAGGTTGCCCCATCGTTTGAAATGAAAGCTGTTTAATGTGGTGCGGGTCAAAACTTACAGCTTTTCCCCAGCTATCCTGCTTTAAATCAGAGTAGGGAATCGTAATCTGAATGGGAACTCCAGCCGTCGTGTGAACAACGTAACCATAGAAATCAAAGTCTTTAACATCAGAAGTCTCTGCTCGAAAGCGATATACTTGGCCATCGCCGATCACCATGAACTTTACTCCTGAATCTGATTGAATAGACTTTAGCTGGCCCTTTGTTGGTGTTAAGATCAGTCCAGCAAAACCATATTGATACTGAGTTGTAACGACACCTGAAATCGACACAGCAAAGACTTTATCACCCGAGATGTCTTCATTTTTTGCTGTCATGACTACGGTTGAGCTTCCGCCGTTCCCACTATCAGTGTAGGTTGACCATTGGTGGGGATTGTTAAAATCTTGTGCAAAACAAGGCAATATCATAGCAGACATAAAAAAAACAACTAAACTCTTCTTCATTTTATTCTCCTATTAGAAAAACCGTTTATGAGCCCTTCTTTTTTGAAACCACATCAAAGGCTACAGCTAAAAGAAGAACCAACCCTTTAACAACTTGCTGAATATCACTACCCACACCTAGGATAGACATACCGTTATTTAATACACCCATAACCAGTCCCCCAACGATGGCTCCTATAACAGTGCCAACGCCACCATAGGCTGACGCCCCACCTATAAAACAGGCTGCTATAGCATCTAACTCAAAACCCAGTCCCGCTTGAGGAGAGGCTGCATTGAGGCGCGAAGTAAAAGCTATACCTGCAACAGCAGAAAGAACACCCATATTTCGTATGCCCAAAATAACACTCGATTGGTATTAATTCCAGAAAGCTTGGCAGCTTTCTCGTTCCCTCCCATTGCATATATATAACGTCCAGGAACTGTTTTTGTAGTAAAAAAACTGTAAGCCAAAATCAATAACGCAATAATAATAAAGATTATAGGCAAACCTTTGTAAGCAGCTAGCCAGAAAAATCCCAAAAGAATAACAACGCTTACCAAAATCAAACGAAATGCAAATAAGAAAACAGATTCATGATTTATATTTTTCCTTGACCGATTCAACCTCCTTTGAAAACTACTCACTAAATATCCTACAACGATAATACCACCAACAACAATTGTGAAAATATCTAAGGGACCTTGAGATTTAAATAAAAAATCAGAAATAAATCCTGAACTTATTTCCTGGAATGAATTGGGGAAAGGTGCAATAGTCTGCCCTTGAAGCATGAAAATCGTCAATCCTCGAAAAATAAGCATACCCGCTAAAGTGACGATAAAAGCCGGTATGCGAATATAGGCAATCCAGTAGCCTTGCCAAACACCCACAATAAAACCAACAAGCAGTGCTAAAAGAATTCCGATACCGACATCCATTTTCATGGTGACGATGAAGGCTCCACTTAACGCGCCAATAAAGGCGACAAGTGAACCTACAGACAAATCGATATTACCACCTGCAATAATGGTCAACGTCATACCAATGGCAAGGATGAACACATAAGCATTTTGAAGAATAAGATTGGTTACGTTCATCGGAACTAAGAGAATTCCATGAGTGGCGATTTGAAAAAACGCCATGATAACAACCAAAGCGATCAGCATGGCGTATTGGCGGATGTTGTTTCTGAAAAGGTACTTAAGGTTTTCCATGACCGTTGTCTCCGTTGCTTTGCATAATGCATTTCATGATGCCTTCTTGTGTGGCTTCGGCACCTAGAAATTCTCCGACGATAGCCCCTTCATTGACGACATAAATTCTGTCAGACATACCCAAAACCTCAGGAAGTTCAGACGAAATGAAGATGACGGATTTTCCATCATCCGCAAGTCGATTGATAATAGAATAGATTTCGTACTTTGCACCAACATCAATGCCTCGTGTGGGTTCATCCAGAATCAGGACATCAGGTTCAGTAAATATCCACTTACTGAGAACAACTTTTTGTTGGTTTCCTCCCGAAAGGTTTCCTGTTTTTTGTCGAATATCAAAAGAACGGATCTTAAGGCGCTCTCGGTAGTTTTGGGCAACGTGAGCTTCTTCATCTTGATCGATAATCCACCATGGGGAAATTTTTTTTAGTCCCGCGATCGTAATATTTTCTTTGATATCAGCCAATAAGTTAAGACCTGCAGATTTTCGATCTTCGGTAGCATAAACAATTTTGTGATCAATTGCTTCGCGGACACTACGGAGTTCGATTTTTTTTCCATCCTTAAAAGCCTCACCGGTAATATGGACTCCGTAGGAACGACCAAATATGCTCATTGCCAATTCGGTACGCCCAGCTCCCATCAAACCCGCTAAACCAATAACTTCTCCTTGATGAACCTTAAAGTTAGCGTTTTTGATAATTTGACGTTCAGGATTCTGTGGACTGTGAACGTTCCAATTTCGTACTTCAAACGCGACCTTTCCGATCTTAGGTATTCGATGGGGAAATCTATCAATTAACTGCCTACCTACCATCCCTTTGATGATCCGATCTTCGGTGATCTTATCTTTGTCTTTGTCGATGGTTTCAATAGTTGAGCCATCGCGTAGGATGGTAATTGAGTCAGCTACCTCAGTGATTTCATTGAGTTTATGGGAAATCAAAATTGAGGTAATGCCTTTGTTCTTGAGTTCTTTTAGTAAACGGAGTAAATTTTCTGAATCGGATTCGTTTAGCGAGGCTGTCGGTTCGTCTAAGATTAAAAGGCGAACGTTTTTTGACAATGCCTTGGCGATTTCAACCAATTGTTGCTTACCAACACTAATATCTTTCACGCAGGTCCCAGGGTCTTCAAAGAGCCCTACATGATTCAAAAGAACTTTAGCATCCAGGAAAGTTTTATCCCAATCAATGACTTTATTTTTGGCTCGTTCATTTTTCAAGAAAATGTTCTCGCCAATGGAAAGAAAGGGTATAAGCGCCAACTCTTGATGGATGATTACAATTCCGATTTTCTCACTGTCACTCAGTTCTTTGAACTTGCACTCCTGACCCTCAAACAAGATGTCTCCGGTATAAGATCCAAAAGGGTATGTGCCGCTCAAGACATTCATCAGTGTAGACTTTCCGGCTCCATTTTCACCAACAAGAGCATGTATTTCACCTTTTAAGATAGAAAGGTTAACATGATTTAATGCTTTGACGCCCGGAAACTCTTTGCAAATATTCCTCATTTCGAGGAGCACATTGTCCAAAACCACCTCCTTGTTTCAGAATCTCCTCACCCTTTTGGAAAAGGGCTGAGGAGAATTCCTAATCAATTACTGAAGATCAGAAGCTTTGTAATAACCACTATCTATTAAGATTTTCTGGTAGTTGGTCTTATCGACAAAAACCGGCTGACAAAGAAATGAGGGTACAATCTTGACTCCATTAAAGTAGGTTTTTGTATCATTCACAGGAACAGGCCTTCCTGACATTATAGAATCAACCATGTCAACAACCTGAGCCGCCAACGTTCTTGTATCTTTAAATACTGACATCGACTGCTGGCCGGAAATGATGGCTTTGACATTGGGTTTATCACAGTCCTGACCTGTCAGAACGGGGTATGGTTTTTGAGGGGTCCCCCATCCATTGTTTTTTAACGAAGCAATAATGCCTATAGCCAAGCTATCATTGGGAGACAAGACTGCATCAAGCTTTCTTCCTTTGGAATAAAAAGCTGTAATCAAATTGTCCATACGAGCCTGTGCTTTCCCTGAATCCCATCCCTGAATAGCTATTGATGAAAAATCAGTTTGCTTGCTAGGTATTACAATTTTTCCGGAATCAATGTAGGGCTGAAGAATACTCATTTCTCCTTGATTAAATACCTTGGCATTGTTATCGTCCGGCGATCCTGCGAAAAGCTCCATATTAAAAGGACCTTTTCCTTGATCGAGTCCGAGCTTAGAAACAATAAATTGACCTTGGATAACGCCCACTTTAAAGTTATCAAAAGTGGCATAATAATCGACATTGGGAGTATTCATGATCAGTCGATCATAAGCGATAACCTCAACCTTACGCGCTTTTGCTTCTTTCAAAACTTCTGACAATGCTGAGCCATCAATAGAGGCTATGACTAATACACGGGCCCCTTCGGTAATCATATTTTCCAATTGTTGAACTTGAGTGTTAACATCATTGTTGGCATATTGTAGTTCAACTTTGTAACCCTTTGCTTCAAGCTGGGCTTTCATGTTGGAGCCGTCTTGGTTCCATCGTTGAAGTGATTGGGTTGGCATCGCCACGCCAATGAGTTTGCTCGAGCTATTGTCGGGTGCGCAACCAAAAAAAAGGGCACTCATCAACACAGCAAGAGTTATTGCAATTAAACTCTTCATAAGTCCTCCTTGTAAATCTTAGACCAAAAACTTTGACCTTTAGGTAGTTTAGATCGTGACTTTTCAGGGGAGTATGAAGCGGATTGACATTATATATCCCAAATTGATTTTAGGTTTTTAGCGCCTTAATCGCTTTCTTCACAAATATTCAATCTCGATGTATCCTGAAATCACAGGAAAGATCTTGTGGATATCATAGATATTGTTTTCGTATATCATTTGCGGGATGACAGGCAGATTGCTTGGCATGGAAGAAAGCACATGCACGACTCACATATGTATGAATTGCACTATTTCATTTCAGGTGTGGGTAGCTTCCTGAATGGAAGTACGACTTGGAATATCACGCCTGGATCATTGCATATAACAAGCCCAGGAATTTTGCATCAAATTATAGCAACGGAGGATCGCAAACCTATCACTTATTATGCAGTTTTATTCGATGCTTTCGAAGATGGGGAACTTCAAACTCTGCTGGAGCGTTTTAAAACATCTCATGCTCCGTTTGAAATGGGTACTTCTCACAGGTTCTTTTTTGCCAACCTATTAGAAAAGCATTTTTCAAAAAAACAAGATTTGATCCTTGCTGCACGCCACAACTTCTTGGCTTTTCTTTATGACCTTTCAGCGGGCCTATCAGCGTACGGACCCTTAGAAAATGCTCATGTTGAGAAAGCGTTGGCTATCATGCAAAACTCCATCGAAAAAAATCTTACACTCACTGAGCTGTGTAGCCGCCTTCAATTGTCGCACGAACACTTTGTACGAGTTTTTTCAGAGCGTATTGGAATGCCGCCTATGAGGTATTACACCCAATTGAAAATGGAGGCAGCAAGGGCCATGCTTTCCAGTACAAATCTTCGCATTCAGGAAATTGCTGACAAGTTGGGTTTTTCCAACCAATTTAACTTTACAAGGACGTTTAAACGCTATACCCAGCAATCTCCCTCTATTTTTCGATCGCAATGTCTCCAAAGGGCTGATTTTAGTCACCTATGAGCTGTTTTGGCGAGAAACTTCTGCGGATAGCTCGGTAGTTGTACTTGCTAATCTACAACCCGAGTTTTCTTGCGCCGCCGGCTGGGCTTGCTAGAACCCCAAGCCCCCTTGGTCAAAGTTTTTTCCTGCTCAAAAAGTTTATTGATTTTGAAGTTCTCCAACGTCATTAAGCCTCAAGACCTTTGAGTTTATGTAGCTCGCAGTTTAGGGCAACTCTCAAGAGGGCGGTAGGCAACTGGTCGCCCGCCCAGCAGACTTTTCCTAGGACTCTCCGGGGGAATTTTTTGGTCATCGCCACCCGTTGCCGTTAAAAAGGGCTTTTCAGGGTTATCGACGAAGATGGGAGAAGTCACAACGGTACCTCCGGCCGAGGAAAATTCACCAGCCCAAACGTGACGCGAAAAGTCAAATTTATTTTTTAGGACCACCACACCGTGATTAACTAAAAGATTGCCACCATCAAACTCAAAACCCGTTCCCCTGACCGAAGCCGTCGCCGTGGGACTACGAACGACAAAAAGGTTATCGGAGGGATTTTCGGCAGGCTTGACCTCGGTGCGAACCTTACCTGCCAGAAGAAAGAGAGCTGCTCGTGTTCCCGTCCGATTCTTTGCCAGCCGAGTAATAGTCACCCAGGTTAACAACCGCGAAGCTTCGAAAAGCCGTAGAAATAAGAGCTCCCGCAGGAATAGAAATTCCCGGTTTGGCTGGTTTCCATACGGTACCCGGAGTTTGATACTCGACCTTGCCCCAGACACTACGAAAAACGGCATTATCCGCGCTAACAGAATTTGCCGCTAAACCAAAAAACGCCAACCTCGTGAAGAGTTTGACCATGGGATGCCCCTTTTAAACCTTAAGACTGGCGACAAGCACCGCAAGCCAAATCAGATGTCCGCAAATGCTGCGCTGGGAAGAAACCCCGCTGCCGTGATCCCCAGACTCCTTTCGCTGGTAAAGTTCCAATTACCGTAAAAAAAACCTTCTGATCCCAAAAAAGCTGAGTGTTGTTCGGATCAAGATTTTGAACGACAGCTTGGTAAACTCCGTTGGCTAGAGCGTCGTTCAGGTTTTGATTTTCCGAAGTCGTCTGAAACAAGGAATCTACTTTCAGGCCTAATTCGGCGTGGCTTACAGGCCGAAAACTCGCCCCGAGTCCTGCTTCTGCCACATTCCAGAGCGACAGTGTTGAAACCACCACAGAAGGCCCCCTTTCCGAAACCGGCACAAAGCCGCCAGCGGCATTTGTTGTCAGACGGTGGGTGTACACACCTTCAGCTTGGGCTGCCCATCCTGAATCGGAAAATTCCAGACCATACGGGCCCCACCAAGAGCTGATCAACCCGTAGAAACAGTCCCAACCAGGGTCGAAGCGGTCACGTAAAGTTCGTAGTTCATCTGAGAAATGGGACCAGAAAGTTCTGCCGTGTAATAAAATGTGTGAACAGCACCCGTGGGACGCAGGTACCACTGACCCAAAACCTGTAAGTTTAAATCCTGACGAGCAAAAAGCTCTGCGTAACGGTAATCGAGCATTCCAATAGCCCGTTTGGGAGCAAACTGGAAAATAAGCGGACTGTTCCCCACGCGTAGTAGCTCGAACTATCGCTGTAATCTTGGTTTGAAACCGGCACAAGGCTATTCTGTGTCTCCACCAGCCCCGTGTAGTAGCCTTGAACCCCCAACCGTTGATCGCCAAATTGCCAATTCAACGAAGCACCGTCCACCCAAGAGTTCAAAATCCATCCCGTTAGATCATTTTGAACTCCCCTACCGACAAACCGGTTCCCCCAACTTCCCTTACCGAACGACATTGTTCCACTGAACGAAAACGACAAGAAGTCAACGCTCATATTAGGCATGGGGAGGTTAGGTACAGCACAAGGATTATTGTTGCTATTCAGGAACGAAAAGGCGCTTGAGTCTCAAACCTGGCCGACGAAGAAAGCGGTAATGAGAGCGAAAAAATCGCTTGATTGGACTGAATCGAGGTCCAATCCGACGAATGAGCTCGTAACGGATTCTGTGTAAAGGGGATTCAAACCGGAACCCAGTTTCCGAACTTTATGGCCAATTGGTTGACGGCCTGGCCCCATTCCCGTACCGGCATTGTCCACCGCTTAGTGATGTTCTGCAAGGCCCTGTACAGGAGCTTCAGGGCGGCCTGGTCGGTCGAGAAGGAACCGTTGACCTTGGTCACTCGCCGCAGACTCATGTTCAAGGATTCGATAGCGTTGGTCGTGTAGATGACCTTCCGGATTTCGGCGGTGTACCCCAGGTAGTGGGTGAGCTTGTCCCAGTTGGAATCCCTGGACCGGTAGATGAGGGAGTACTTCTTTTTCCAGTTTTCGCCGAAATCCTCGAGGGCCTCCCTGGCTACCGCTTCGGTGGGAGCTTTGTAGATCGGCTTGAGGTCCTAAGCGATGACCTTGCGGTCTTTGAAGGTGACCAGCTTGGTGGAAACCTCCGTGTGGTAGAGGTCTCGGATGTGTTCGGTTATCTCCCAGGTCGACATCCCCTTGGCGTACATCGACAAAATCTGTTCATCGAAGACGTCGAAGTGGGTCTGGTTCTTGGCGACGAGCTTGGGATCAAAGTCGCCGTTGCGGTCCCTAGGCACTTCAATCCTCAGGTCGCCCTTGGTGGTTTTTAGCGTCTTGGCTGAGGTCCCGTTGCGGCTGTTCCCGGTATTGTTCCCGGCCACCGAATGCTTGTCGTAACCCAGGTGGTCGGTCATCTCGCCCTGAATGTCCGCTCAACCAAGGACTTGGTCAGCTCCTTCAAAATTCCGTTCTCCCCGATCAGGTCCTCGGGTTTCTTGTAGTACTTCATCAACTCATCGAGCAGTTCTTTGGTAATGCCCTGCGGCCTCCTCACGAAAAGAATAGGCCGTTTACACAGAATTTGTTACAGGCTCCTGGGCGCCAGCACCATGATAAACGCCTTGCCGGTGGATCCATCATTGCATACTCTTTATACCGTTCAGAATCAAACTAGTTTACAGACTTTTGTGTCTAATTCAGCAAGTTCAACCACACCATTGACAATCTCAACGGGGAGTTTGCTAAGCTTTCCCTCTCCTGCTACATCGGTTGCTATGAATAATGTCGTCTTCGCCTTTGCTCTGGACCAACAAGTGTAACATTTTTACTATTCTGGGGGGACGCTGACGTCGGGTGGTAATTATGTATACTCTGCTAGTATGAATAAAACGATGGGACACCGACTTATGGTACTTAGCAGTTTCTTATTCTGTGGCGACCTCTAACGTAAGTAATACCGGTTATCAGTCTATGCCCTTCGCTACGACGATAGCGGACCTGGTAGTCCTAAGATATAATTAGGGCCGATGCAAACCGGGATTGTTCTTGCGCGGGAGCACCCTTATCGAAAGTCGTCCAGGGTGACCTCTCGGTAATTGTGAATCATTCGGTCAAGGACCACGGTAGAGAGTTTTGCCTTTCCTGCCGCCTCTGACCAGATCCCGTAAACCTTGCCGGCACCGGCGGCTCGCGCGGCTTGTACCCCGAGAATTCCGTCTTCGACCACAATGCATTTTGACGGGGAGACGCCCAGCCGTTCGATGGCTTTGCTGAAAAGTGCGGGGTGCGGTTTGCCGGGCATGGTGCCGTCGTCGTAGATGATTCGGTCGGGTTTGAACCAGCGGTGGAGGCCGAAGGTCTCAATGTAGAAATCAACATTTGATCGCCCGGCTGCCGTACCGATCCCGATTTCGATGTCGTTCGACAAACAGGTTTCAAACAGCTCGACGGCACCCTCGACTAAAGTGACCCGGTGCGGAAGCGAGATCAACAGCTCGCGGTAGGTGACTTCTTTTTCTTCAGAAAGTCGCTGGGCCTCTTCTGGGTCGGGCTCGTGCCCCAAAAGGAGAGGCCATATCTCGGCATTGGTTCGACCGACAAATTGATGGTGCCATTCCTCGTCGGTCAATTCCCGGCCAAGGTGGAGTTGGGCCACCCGACGCCAGACTTGTTCGTGGAGGTCCATATCAAACAAAAGGGTGCCGTTAAAATCAAAAACGATGCCTTGATAGGTCAAATAATGCTCCTCGTGTGAACTCCCTAGGCTACGAAAACCAGCCAATTTGTCAAGATCGGGCTTGTAGTCCTTTCGCAAACTGGGGTGAAAGGGCTGTAAGCATCAAATTATCCCAATGTCCTGTTCTCATCCAGTGGTCGGTACCCTGACTGTTGGCTACTTCGCAAAAAGCCAAGGTCATATTAATACATATTTGTTGTTCTTTCGCCCTTCTTGTTACTAGATTGTTAATAGTACATCTTTGTTCTTTTCTTTTTCAAAATCATACGCTTCAATAACTTATGCATATTGGCACGGTATTTGCTTTGACATATTTATGAGAATAATGATTGTCGATGATTCCAGCATCATGCGCCGGGCGATTACGAAGTACCTGACTCCCTTAGGCTTCGAAATCGTCGGTACCGCCGGTAACGGGCAAGAAGCCCTTCAACTCTACCGTGAACAGCCTGCCGAGCTTGTCACCCTCGACATCACAATGCCTCAGATGGACGGTTTAGCCTGCCTTCAAGCGTTGAAGGAAATCAACTCCGAGGTAAGAGTTTTAGTCATTTCAGCACTCAGTGATTCTCAAACAGGACTAAAAGCTTTAAAGCTAGGAGCAAAATCTTTTTTGCCCAAACCTTTCACCGAAGCCCAGCTGATCAACGAGATTCAGCGCATTGCAGGGAGTAAACCATGACAGAAGGCGAACTCAAGTTTTTTATCGATGTCGTCACGGAATACTTTGAGCAGATTACCGGTGAAAGTGCGGGAATGGGTATTCCTTACATCAAGAGTGAAGAGCCTGCCGTTTTATCCTTTACGGGGCTGATAGGGATCTCGGGTCCCAGAAAGGGAGCGATTTACTTTACCGCTGAAAAGGCTCTCCTTTCTTCCTTAACACGCGAAATTCTTGACCTTGTTGACCCAGACGACGACTCACTTCTGGACATGGTAGGTGAGCTCACCAACACGATTGCAGGAAACGTCCGTAAAAGCTTTGGTGCCGATTTTTTGATCTCGGTACCGATGCTCATCAAGGGCAAACCTACGGATATCCTGATGCGTTTAAAACCCCCTGTGTTTATTGTTCCCATCTTGTGGCGTAAAGAAAAGGCGTTTTTAGCCGTGGGGTTGGAGTAATCGTATGCACCCAACACCCGTCGACGTTTTGTGGATTTTGATAGCCTCAGCCCTGGTCTTCGTCATGCGCCTGGGTTTTGCCATGTTAGAATCGGGCTTGGTTCGTTCCAAAAACTCGATCAACGTTTCGGCCAAGGTTTTGACTGACCTGGGTGTTGCCCTTATTGCCTTTTGGGTCGTGGGATTTGGCATTATGTTCGGCACCTCGTGGAAAGGCCTATGGGGAACAAATGACTTTTTGCTGGATTTTGGAAGTTTATGGACATCGCTGTTTTTTCTTTTTCATGCCATGTTCGCTTCGACGGGCGCCACGATTGTTTCAGGGGCCGTGGCCGAAAGAATCAGATTTTCGTCTTACTTGTTGATAACCCTTCTCTTTGCGGCTGTTATTTATCCCGTTTTAGGACACTGGGTTTGGGGAGGCTCTCTTACAGGCACAACGGTAGGTTGGCTGGGAAAGTTAGGTTTTCGTGACTTTGCAGGGTCTACCGTCGTGCATTCAACGGGGGGTTGGGTATCGTTAGCCGTGATCTTGATTTTAGGTCCACGGCAAGGACACTACAATCAAGACGGCTCAGTGAACCGCGTCACGGGAGCGGGTCTTCAAACCTCAATCTTTGGTACCATCCTTTTGTGGTTCGGTTGGTTTGGTTTCAATGGAGGCTCAACCTTAGCCCTTAACGATCAAGTCCCTGCAATTATCCTCAAAACTTCTTTTTCTGGCGCGGCCGGAATGCTCACAGCCCTCTTTTTGGGGTGGAGGCTTCGAGGCTATCCCGATGTCAGTCTGCTGATTAATGGTGCCTTAGCCGGATTGGTAGGAGCTACCGCTTCGGCGCCCTGGATTAGCACCGGGTCGTCTTTGATCGTTGGGGCAATTTCAGCCCTTGTCATGCTGGCCTTAGAGTACCTTCTTGATCGTTGGCGTATCGATGATGCTGTAACGGCCATTCCTGTCCATTTAGGGGCAGGTATCTGGGGAACCCTCGCCGTTGGACTTTTTGGTGACCCCCACCTCCTCGACACAGGCCTAAATTGGGAACAGCAAACGCTGATTCAACTTCTGGGAATTCTTGCGTGTGGAGCTTGGGCCTTTGGCGTCACCTGGGGAGTTGCCTTTGTCGTCAACCGTTTTCGACGCTTTCGTGTCACATCTGCCGATGAGGCGGCAGGACTCAATGTCATTGAGCACAAAGCGTCTACCGAACTTTATGACTTATTTCGAACCCTTGAAGAACAATCCCGTTCCGGTGACCTGAATCTGCGTGCGCCTGTGGAACCTTTTACCGAAGTTGGACAAATTGCCTCGCAGTACAACAAAGTTATGGATCGCCTGCAGGAAAACCTCGTCGCCAAGGCCGACTATTTGTCCATCCTCAACAACGTCCACGAAGGCCTGTTTTTAATTGACTCGGGGGGACGCATAGGCCCTTTTTACTCCTCGGTTTTAGAAGAATTCTTGGGCTCTGTTCCCTTGGCAGGAGCGAACTTTGCTCAAGTTTTGTCCCCTTTGGTGAACCCTGCTGTTATGGAGCCGTGGAAAGACTTCCATGACGTCCTTTTTAACTCTCAAATCGATGAGCAGGCTGTGGCGAGGCTCAACCCCCTAAGGCAAGTAGAACTTTGGACTAACAATGCCCCAGGCTCGGGCACCACACGGCACGCCCGATTTCAGTTCCGCCGTTTGACCGAAAACGGCCAAGTTGTCCGTGTTATGGTCATATTACGGGATGTGAGTTCAGAAATTGAACTTCAAAAAAACCTAGAGACTCAAAAAACAGAACGTGAAAGCGAAATGGAGCTCTTTTATAGGATTCTCCATATAGCCCCTGAACTGCTTGTCGACTTTCTTGCCGGTTTTGATCAAAAGTCCCGTCAAATTAACCTTTTGATGGAAGCTGGTCAGCATACCCCTCAAGATGTTCTGAAACACACTTTTCGCGTTCTTCATGGGTTGAAAGGGGAGGCCTCGCTCTTGGACCTGCCCTTTTTGGTCAGCTCAATTCACGATATTGAAAACGAAATTCAGGCCTTGGAACATAAACCAGACCTCCAGAATTCTGATTTTCTTTCTCTTGCTTTAAAATTAGGCCGCTTTCAAGAAACGGGCCGAGAACTAAGTCAGCTTGTACAAAAGTTACGTAATTTTCAAACAAATATCGCTCAAGCCGACGTCAAAGCAAGCCATGGGCTGGTCTCGGCTTTGGAAGGTCTGGCTCAACGTACGGCCGGCAAATTGGGTAAAATGGTTTCACTCAAAACCTCTTTGAATTTTGAAGGAACCCTGGCTCGCGAAGACTTGTCTTTTTGGCAAGAAATCCTGGCCCAGCTTGTTAAGAACGCCATCGTACACGGTATTGAACTTCCTGAAGAACGCCTGCGCCACGGAAAAAACAAAGTCGGTCAAATTACCCTTACGGCTGAAGTTCACGACCATTACGTGGTTCGGGCTAAAGATGACGGTCAGGGAATCGACCTTGAAGGCTTAAAAAAGAAAGCCCTGGAAAAGGGGTACGACCCCCAAACCGTCGCGCATTGGTCTCGTTCTGATGTCGTGCGTTTTCTTTTTACCGGGGGAGTGAGTACTGCACCAACCATTACAGAAGATGCCGGACGCGGAGTAGGCCTTTCGTTCGTTAGCTCCCGACTTTCTGAGCGCGGTGGGCGTATAGCCGTAAGCTTTCATAAAGGGCATTACCTTGAATTTGTCCTAACCCTTCCCCAACGCAGGTGATTTATGTACCTCTACCGTGACCATTACAAAGTTTTTTTTGACACCTCGCGAGAAGGCATGTACATCACCACCAAAGAAGGGTACTTCATTGATGCCAACCCGAGTTTTTGTCAAATGCTGTCTTTCACCAAGCTGGAGATTCTTAGACGCCATGTTGATGATATTTTGGCCTTGCCTATGGAACGCCGCCGATTCCGCAGTGAAATCGACTCAAGCGGTGCTGTTACGGCCTTTCGTATTAAACTTCGAGACAAACGGGGTGAAGAAGTAGCCTGCTCCATCAGTGCCGTGGTCTTAAGAGATTTTGAAGGTAATATCGACGGCTACATAGGGATGGTAAGGCTGGTTAAGCCGCAAACCCTGAGCCCTGAAGAAGCCGAAGCTCAACATTTTTCACTAGCTCTAAGGGGCTCGCACGACGGAGTATGGAATTGGGATCTCAAACGCGGAGAAGTTCAATTTTCCTCACGTTGGAAAGCCCTTTTGGGGTATTCTAGTTACGAGCTCAGCAACAGCATTTTTGAATGGTTTGACCGTGTTCACCCTGAAGACATGAACCAGTTGAAGCAGGGCATTCAAAGCTGTATTGTGGGCACGACTCCTGCCCTATCGACCTACTTTCGTATGAAAAACCGTAGTGACGAGTTCTTATGGATGATGGTAAGAGCGGTTGGCGATTTTGATGAAAACGGCAAGTGTACGTCTCTGGCTGGTTCGCTGAGCAACATCACGGCTCATATGAAACTTTTGGAAACACTCACCAAAGATAAAGCTGTGCTTTCACGTTATTTTTCGGGCGACATGTTGTCGCAACTTTTGCAAACGGGCAGTTCTCGATTGAAAGAAACTTCGGGAAAGGCCGCCATCCTTGTGCTTAAAGTTCTCAATGTGCATGAGCTTTGGCAAACTCTTGGGTCAACCGCCTACGCTGAATTTCTGAACGAACTTCTCACCGACCTTATGGATTTGGTGTATGGTCACCGAGGAAGTGTCAACAAAATTCTGGGGGATACGCTGCTCGTGAGTTTCGGCTGTCCCCTTTCCGACGAAGACGATCTTGAGCGCGCTGTAGAATGTGCTCGCGAGCTAGTGGGGTACTTGCAAACCTTTAATGATGTGCGTCCTGAGTTTCTCAGTGAAAGGCTCGAACTGGCGCTAGGGCTTGCTTGGGGTGACGTGTTTTCAGCAACGTTGGGAAGTGTCCACCGACTAGAATATACCTTGGTAGGACAACCCGTACACCGAGCGACCAAGCTTCAACAACTTTCTGAAAAACTCAAGGTGCCCTTGCTCTTAGACGATTCTGTCAGACAAAAATTTCCTCTGCGCTTTCCTTTTGTCAGTGCAGCTGAAGGTTTCCCTGGGGTGTGGACCCTAAGTTCAGATTCCTCTGGGAGTATTTCAAGATAGATTTCTGCCTCCTCGGGGCGAAGACTGTCTTGGCCTGTCAAACCCCTGCCAAATTGGGGTTTTGGCAAAAAATTTCCAGAATGGAAATTTTTAGATTCCCGTCGAGGAATTTTTGGTTTCCTGAGCGGGAACTTTTTTTCTGCGAACAGAGACGTTTAAAAGCTATCAATAAGGCTTAGAGCGTTTCGCGTTTCGAGACTACCCCAGGGCCAGCCAAGCGGCTGACCCCGCCCCGTAACGGAGTGACTCGAATTTGGGTGCCGATGCGTTCTTTGATCTGTGCCACATGCGAAATGACCCCCACCAATTTGCCTCCCTGATGCAAGGCCGACAGGGTCTCGAGCGCGGTATCGAGGGCATCTTCGTCCAGGGTTCCAAAGCCTTCATCCAAAAACAAAGAATCTATACGTACCTGACGGCTGGTCATCCCAGACAGACCCAGGGCGAGCGCAAGACTCACCATAAAGCTCTCACCACCCGAAAGGTTGCGAGTCGTTCGGGTATCTCCGCCATGATAGTTATCCAGGACCCCCAACTCTAGGGGACCGTTCTGCACCAAAAGGTAGCGGTCTGACAGCCTAGCCAACTGTTGGTTGGCGTGGTGCAACAACCGATCAAAGGTGAGCCCTTGAGCAAAGTTACGAAATTTTTTGCCATCGGCCGAACCAATAAGCGCACGTAAAGCCGCCCAGTCATCTACTAAGGCTTGCTGACGATTTTCTTGCCCTAGAAGGTCAGCGGCCAGAGACTCCAAGCGGGCCAGTTCGTTCAGTTTTGCCTGGATCGCACCGAGCTTCTGCTGAGTTTCTCTTCGTTGGTCTTCGAGACGGGTGCTGGCTTGTTCAAGCTCATCCAAGGTGAGGGGGGTTACCTGCCGGGCAACTTCAATTGCTTGCTGTTCGGTCCATGCCTTCTGGCGGGCGGCCAAGCCTGCGCGCGCGGTCTGTAGCTCAGACCAGGCGGACTCCCACTCCGGTATTCGGCCCAGATCCGCTCGGCTGGTCTCAAAGGCATTTTGGTCAGAAAAGCCCGCCTCTTGGCGTCGCACGTCAAAATCTCTTTGCCGTTGAATAACGCTGTGCTGTTTTTCCTCACAGCTGCGAGTCAACTGATCAATTCGCTCTTGGATAGCCGCCATCGCGAGCTTTGCCTCGTGCAGGTTTTGCTGGCAAGCGTCGACTTCAAGACGAAGCTGTTGTATTTGGGCCCGAAAGGTCTCTTCGGAGGGAACTTCAGTAAGGCCAGCCCGGCTCAGCACATCGCGGCGTTGTCCCTCTAAGGCCTGCAAAGCTTCTTGTGCGGTTTGCACAGCGGTACTGAGCCGTTGACTTTCTTCGTCCAGCCTTTGGGTATCGTATAGTCCCTGGATCACAGCCTGTTCCGCGTCGTGGCAACGCTTTTGCGCTTGCTTCAGGGCCTCTTCTTGAGCCGTCAGGTTAGCCGCTTTTTGCGTCAACCGAACCAAAAACTCTTCACCGGGCATGATCACTCGTGGGTCGTCGTTCGTCCCCCAGGTCCAAGCGCCCCACAAGGCAACTCGGGTTTGTTCTAAGGTTCCTTCGGCCCGCAAACGCCCTTCGTCGGTGTCGCTGGCTAAGTTTTGGGCGTTCTCAAGCTGGGACTGCGCGAGTTTCTGGTTGGCTTGCAAGTTCCGCCAGGCAAGCTCGGCCTTTGCCAGCCATTCCTGGGCCCGCGTCAGGCCTTCTTCGGCGTGTGCCGTCTGCTCTTTCTGTGCTAAAAGCTGTTTATAAACCCGTTGCTGAGTTTCGAGGTCCAAGGTGTCACTGACTCCCGCCTCCCGGGCTGAGGCCAGCTCTTGCTCCTTCTGGGCACAAGTGTCGCTGAGTCCTTGAACTAGAGTTTCGTTTTTACCGATGGCGACCTTGAGTTCCGTAACCTCGGTTAACAACTTTTCGGCTTGGCGTCGCTGAACCGCTACCTCATCGGTGTCTGTGCGCGCCTCTTGGGGCAATTGCTGAGCCCACGGGTGCTCTAAAGAGCCACACAGCGGGCAAGGAACCCCCTCGCTGAGTTGCGATCGGTGTTCCTCCAAGCTCAAAATCTGGGCGCGAAGGTCTGCCTTTTCTCCGGCTAAGCGGACGTTTGTTTGGACAACAGTGTACAATTCCTCTGTCTGCGCGTGAATTTGCCTTTGTTGTGTTAAAGATTTTTGCACGCTCTCGCGCTTTTGAACCAGATCGCTAAGCTCTGCCCTCAGCTGAGCTAGCCTCAATTCTTCCTTGGCATGGTCGAGCTGGGTCTGGACATCCTTAAGCTTAACGCCACCGGCCTCCGCAAATGCCGCGTCACTTTCGCGAAGGGACTGCTGGGCCCCTTCAACCTCACGTTGGGCAAGCGCCAGGGCTTGTTGCACCGTCTGGAATTCTTTTTGGCGTTCCTCGACGGCAGAAGCGGCCTGCTGAGCTTTGACGGTGAAGGCTTTGACGTTCGCCTGGGCCGCAAGAACCGCTTGCATCAAAATCTTGAGCTCAGGAAGAACGATCGGCAGAGTTCGCTGTGGGTCAGCTTCGAGGCTTTGGCTTAGGTTCTGAACGTTTTGTTGCGAATTTTGGGCATCTTGTTGGGCTTTTTCCAGGGTCTGTTGCGCTTGCTTGAGGCGCTGTTGCCCTTCTTGCGCGGCCTGCTCGACGGACCTCAATGCCGTTTGTTTTTCTTTCACCAACAAGTTAAGGTCGCGTAGTTGATTCCACACGGGGGTCAGTTCACGCTCCTGGCCCCTCTTGTGCTCGAACCGAGAACTCGCAGCGTCGAACTCGGCCTGCCGCAAAGCTAAGTTTTGTTCCCGTATGGTTTGTTCGGCGCAAGCCGCCTCGTAGTCGGTTTGTAACTGAGCCGCCTCACGACGGCTCTGGTCGAGCTCTTGAAAAAAAGCCCTCAAGGTGGCGGCTTGCCATGCCCTTTCTAAACGCTGGCGGTGGGGCTCAAAATCAAGTTCCTGCTGAGACAACAACGCTTCTTGTTTTGCCAGCTCTTCAGCTTGCTGGGCTAGTTTGGCCAAGCTCCGCCGCCAGTCTAACCCCTCTTGATAGATTTGCCTCTCGTTCTGCTGGTCTTGACTGGTCGTCTCGAGGGTGGCTACCTGAGCCTGCCAATCGGCGATTTCTTCGGGACTGGCTGGCGTTTGCCCCTGGAGCTGAGACTTGAGCTGGTCCAAACGATCAGTTTCTTGCTGCAAACGTGCATAGGTCTGGCGCGACAACTCCGAGTAGATCTTGGTGCCTGTGATTTGTTCTAACAAGGGTCCACGTTCGTCGGGACTGGCCTGCAAAAATGAGGCAAACGCCCCTTGGGCCAGCAAGAGCGAGCGAGTAAACCGTTCAAAAGTCATCCCCGTCACCTTTTCGATCGCGGAAGCCACCTCGTTGATCGTGGCGCCCAAGGTTACCGAGGTCGTGAGGTTGGCAAGGTTCCGAAGTTGGTTTTGAAGTTTTCCGTTGGGCTGGCCGTGGGCGCGTTTTTGTCCCCAGGAACAGCGGTAACGCTGACCTCGGGTTTCAAACTCCACCACGGCACTACATTCCCCGGTCTGCCGCGACATCAGGTCGTTACTAGAACTCGAGATAGAACCTAAACGCGGGGTACGTCCCCACAGTGCTAAGCAAATCGCATCTAAAATGGTAGATTTTCCCGCCCCGGTGGGGCCGGTGATGGCAAACAAGCCATTCGAATATTCAGGGGCGGTAAAGTCGATGAACCACTCACCTCGGAGAGAATTCAAATTTGCAAAGCGAACGTTGAGGATTCTCATACGGCATCGTGGGGACTCGCCTGCCCAAGCCCCGACTCCTCAACTGTGGTTAAAATTTCCTGGTAGAGGCGACGCAACACTGCCCGTTGCGATTCAGGGGTCTGGTTCGCCTCAAGACAGCGCTCAAAGACTTCAATGGGTGTCAGGTCGTCGAGCGAGATTTCGGGGCTGTCTTGCAGAACCCGCTTGGTGAGCCCTAAATTTCGCACCCGCAAAATTTCTAACGGCGAGCCTTCGGCCCCCGTACCGGCGGCACGCTCCAAGTCTTCGCGCAGGGTTCCAGTCGCCGCAAGACCGTCATATAGCAGTTCAAGCCACACCGATTCCCCCGTCAACCTCAGTTCGGTCAGGGCCGTCAGAAGGGTGGGCAGGTCACCGCGTAGGGAAAGTAACTTTTGAAACGTAGGCACCTTCAGCAAGCTCACCTGTGCCGACCGTCCCTGAAAATTCACGAGACAGACACTCTTTTGCTGACCGGCTTCGCCAAAACCCATGGGAAGGGGCGACCCCGAATAGCGTACCAGCGGGCTCCCCACCTCTTGCGGAACGTGCAGGTGCCCCAAAGCGGTGTAATCGGCCCCAGCAAAGATAGCCGGGCCAACGTGGCCTAGTGTTCCCACATACAGCTCGCGGACCCCATCGCCCTCGGCGGTCACGCCCCCCGACGTAAACAGATGCCCGGTCAAAATCAGGGGTACCTCGCGCTGGGCTTTTTGCTCGGCGGCCAGCCGCGCTTGTTGGGCCGCACTTACCACCTGGGCATAGTGCTCGGCCACAGCCGCCTTCAGGAGTTCCTCTTTTTCTGTGACGGTTTCACCAGATTCTTGCAAGCGCAAGTCGCGTTCGCGCAGGTAGGGAACGGCCCCCACCACGGCTTCAGGCAACCCCTCGGAGTCCAAGAGCACCAGCACCTCGTTGGCCGGTTCCGTGTACAAGGCCGTGACATGAATGTTCAAGATTTTCAGCAAGGGGCCCGGCGCCTCTAAAAAGGCGGCCGAATCGTGATTGCCCCCTACCACCACCACGTGGTGCACCGAGGTGCCCTGCAGGCCCATCAGGAACTGATAGTACAGCTCTTGGGCCCTATGAGGCGGCGTTGTCGTATCAAAGACATCACCGGCGATCAACAGCACATCAACCTGTTCGCGTCGCACCTCAGCGGTCAGCCAGCGTAAAAATGCCTCGTGTTCCGTGTCGCGCTTTTTCCCGAACAGGGATTTTCCTAAGTGCCAGTCGGCAGAGTGAAGCAAACGCATCCGTCAGGCGTTACCGATCAAAATACCCGTAAAGAAGACCAACACCCCGCCCACGATGACCTGAAAGGCAGCCGAAAGGAACTTGGTGTCCATAAACTTCCACCGAATCCACGAAATAGCCGTCAGTTCTACCACCACGACGCCCGCTGAAAGGAAGGTTGCCACCCAAAAGTGCGGTATCAAGTACGGCAAGGCGTGGCCAATTCCCCCCAGAGCGGTCATTAACCCGCTGGTAATACCGCGCAACAGCGGTGCCCCGCGACCCGATAACGACCCATCATCGCTTAAAGCTTCGGCAAAGCCCATCGAAATCCCGGCGCCCAAGGCCGCCGCCAAGCCGACTAAAAAGGTACTCCAGGAGTTATGCGTGGCAAAGGCCGCCGCAAACAGGGGCGCTAGCGTTGACACCGAGCCGTCCATCAAACCGGCTAAACCAGGCTGAACGTATTGAAGCACAAACATCCGCCGCGCCGTCTGGTCTTCTTCGTCCTTGACCGATTCGGTGAGGTTGGCTTCGCCGAGCTTGGCGGCCAAGTTCTCGTGGTGATCTTCGGCTTCGGCGAGGTTGAACAATAGCTCGCGAATCGACGTATCCGCCGAGCCTTCGGCGGCTTTGCGGTAAAAGCGTGCGGTTTCAAACTCCATGTCGGCGGCGTACTTGCGTACCTCGTCCAGCCCCAGAGGACGCACCTGCCACAGCGGCTTTTTCCGCACAAAACCCGCTACGTCCTGGCGACGAATCAGGGGCAAGTGTTCGCCGAACTTTTGCCGGTACAGGGTAAACAGCCGCCCGCGGTGACCAATTTCTTCTTGAGCCATGTCGTCAAACACCTGAGCCGAGGCAGGAAAGTTTTCACGTAAACCTTCGGCAAAGTCACGGTAAATGCGGCTGTCTTCTTCTTCGTTCGTAATCGAAAGTGCCAAAATTTCCTGTTCAGTCAGGTCACGAAATCGTTTCATAATGGCTTTATTGTAATCAACTAAGTGAGACCCGGCAAGGCAAAACGGGCCAGACGCCGTTCGTACAATTCAAGCACCTTCCATTCGACAATGGGAATCCGTCGAATTTCTTGTCCTGATAACACCAGCCCCCGTGCATCGGTGCGGGCCCGTACCGTAACGTTGCCTTTGCCACGAAAGAACAGGCTTTCTTCGCCGCAGACTCCGCCGCTCTCAAGAGTTTCAAACACATCGTCTTCAAACGACAAATCTAGGGTCCCAGCTTCAAGCACAAACAGAAACGGCAGACTAAAATCGACCACCTCGTCTAAAACGGCACCGGCGGGAATCTCGAGCGAGTGTGAGGTACGTGCCAGGCCCATCTGCCGAATTGACGAAAGCGATTCTCCGAACATTTCGGTCGCTTGCAAAAACAACGTTTGCCGCGAAACTCGCTTGAGTTCCTCGAGGTCAGTGTTGCGGCGGGCAAAGATCACAAATACTTCACGGGGAATTTCAAGCACCGTCACGAAGCTTTTGGCTCGCCAGGTCAGGTGAGCGTCATGTCCGGTCAGCACCGAAAGCTCACCGATCAACGTACCCGCCGACAATAGCGTCTGAGACCCCGAAGCGGCATCAACGGCCTCGGCCACCCCGGTGACCACCAAAAACACCTGCTCAAAGGGTTCCCACTTTCGCTGAAGCACAGTACCGAGACTATGTTCCATCAAGTTCCCGTTCAAAAGCAGGCCAAGCTCCCAGTCAGGAGCATCGGGAAAGTAAGCCCTGAGGTAGGTTTCGGCGAGCCGAATGCGAAAATCTTGCCGCGCGGGAATCAGCACGTCATGCACCCCAAAAGCAGCTTCGGTACCGATCTCTTTTTCACGGGGGGTAAGTTCTCGCGCCGTATGGGCCAACACTAACTTTCCCGAAGTGTCGGTTGCAAAGTCTTCGGCGTCGCCGTGAATCATTCCTCCGCCAATATCCACCTTTTTGAGGTCGGCAGGTTCGGCAAGCTTTTGCCGAAAACTTTGGTAAAGCTGACGCGAGTAGTCGTTGGCAGTGGGGTCGTCCAAGAGCATGGGCTTGAGCACTGAGTTCGCGGCGATATCGGCCAGGTGAGCGTACGATTTGGAGCCGCCCTGCCAGGCCGCACGAAAAAAGAAAAGGTTGGTTTCGACCGGATGAGGCGACCACACCGGCATTACCGACAGGCCCTCGACATCGTTCCACTCATCAAAGCGCAGGTCATGGAACTCGAAGGTGCCACTAAAGCTGCGCTCCGAGACACCCATCAGTGCGGCCATCTTTTTCATGATCGAAGATCGTACAAGTTTGGTCGCATAGTATTTGATTTTGCGGTCAGTACGAGCCAATGAGGGTAGCCCCGCAAAGTGGTCATCGTGCCCGTGGGTCTGAAAAACCCCTTCGATCTCGTTGACACTGACCCCAACAGAGGTTAAAGCCGAGAGAATGTTAGGCCCGGCGTCGACAAGGTACAACCGGCCTTGAAACTGCAAAAGACTCCCCATACACGGCCGGTTGGTGTCCCAGCCGTCCCCCTCCCCCAGGTGAACCACCGAAAAGTATTCCCGCCGGAACCGGGTAACACCCAAGCGGACGGCAGGTTCATACAACATTCCGGGTGCGAGGTTGAGGTCGACCGTCAATTCCTGGTCGGCCGACACAAAGGTAAAGCGGTTGACCCCATCACGGCGAATCCGCAAGCCGGGCCGCAGTTCGGCAGACTCGCCATCAAGCGGACAAAACTCTAGCAGTTCTTCGGATTGACGGATCTTTCCAAAGGCAAACCAGCGCTTTTCGCGCACGATTTCGGCGGCAAATTCGGGGGGAATGGCGCAGGCGTTAATCTCGTCCGAATCCGCCAGGCCGTAAGTCCCCCGAAAAAGGTACTCACTCAGCGAGTGAATACCCCGAGAGTGGCCGATGACCAGGGGTCGGGTGCCAGTGTTGCCGGGGTGCTTGGGCAAAATCATCCCTTGACGGTAGAACATCTGCAAAAGAGGGAACTCGGCCAAATTGCAAAACTGCCCATTTTGGGTGGCGAGGTCAGACAACAGGATGGCGTTGGGACCATTCTCGAACTTGACGCCATTGACCTCCA
Source organism: Spirochaetales bacterium (assembly GCA_013044245.1). Classification (GTDB taxonomy): domain Bacteria; phylum Spirochaetota; class Spirochaetia; order JABEVK01; family JABEVK01; genus JABEVK01. The sequence goes on from JABEVK010000041.1 coordinate 33,235, forward strand.
CCTCGCGGATAAGGCCACGGCGCATCAGCAATTTGGTCACGTCGGGCGGACAGCCGCACAGCACCGTCAGGCGATGTTCGGGGATAACCAGATAATAAACACCCGGTACCACGGCGATCAGTTCCATGAGCAGCCTCCGTTGTTCGATTTTCAACGGTTTTTGCGAAGTATGCAACCCCGCTCGCAAAGCCACGAAAAACCACGTATACTAACGGGTATGCCTGACGCCTCCCTGCGCCCCCATTTGGATGCTGACGAACAAAGCCGACTGAAAAAGATCGCCCTTGTTTCGTGGCTTAGCATTATCGGTAATGCGCTTTTAGCGACAGCCAAAATCCTCATAGGAATGACCGCTGGATCCTGGGCAGTCGTCGGGGATGGAATCGATTCGTTCGGCGACATTTTGTCGTCGGTTTTAACCCTTATCACCAGCCTGATTATTGCTCGCCCCCCAGACCGACGCTTCCCCTGGGGCCGCCAAAAAGCTGACACCGTGTCCACTAAGCTTTTGTCCTTTGTCATTTTCTTTTTTGGTGCTCAGTTGTCTTACTCGTCGTTTCTGAGTCTGATTCACCACGACATACGCCCCATCCCCGAGGCAGCGGCTTTTGTCGTGACGGGCATTTCGATTGTCGCCAAGATCTTGCTGTCGTTGTTATTGTACCGAGCGGGCAAAACCAGTGGCTCGGCTATGCTGATCGCCAACGCCAAGAATATGCGCAATGACATTGTCATTTCGGTGGTGGTGCTTTTGGGGTTGGCATTTACCTGGATTTTAGGGGTGGGAACCATCGACATGATTTTTGCCTTTTTGGTGGGCTTATGGATCATGCGAACGGCCGTCTCAATTTTTATGGAAACCAACACCGAACTCATGGATGGCTTGGACGATAAGTCAGTCTATTATCAAGTCTTTGACGCTGTTCAGGCCGTCCCAGGAGCCCTCAACCCCCACCGGGTACGCATTCGCAAATTTGCCCATTACTACCTAGTTGACCTGGACATTGAAGTTGATCCCACCCTTACCATCGCTGACGCCCACCAAATCAGCCAAAAGGTCGAAGACTCGATTAAACGCCGCTTACGCAACGTCTATGACATCATGATTCACGTGGAGCCCTTGGGGAATGTGGAGCGTAGCGAACGCTACGGCCTGACCCGCGAGCAACTCTAGATTTCCTTCAGAAGAATTTACTGGGAAGGTTTAAGGTCCTTGAGACGAAAGTCACTGAGAATCCTCTCAACCAAAACCTTCGAGCGTTCAATGAACTCCTCCTCTTTTTTCGTCGTCAAGGGCGCTATGACCCCCTGAAGATTGTGAAAAAACGCCCCCCCCAACCACAAACAGCGGTTCTGCGCCTTGGCGATCTGCGAACCGGGAGCGTTGGCCTGATACAAGGTCACATACGACGCCAGTTCGTTAGGGAGCTTTTCCTTCCAGGGGAGCAACGTTGTCAGCTCGTGATCCAGTTTCGCCCATTCCTTGGGAAGACGAGCCCTGAGAAGTTGACTAAGCGGAGGCCAAACCTGGCGCGAAAACCAATCCAAGGTCCCGTACAGCTTATCGACATCAGGACTCAGCTGGGAGTCGGCTGGCAACCCCAGGGCCGGGTAGCCTTGAATGCGCTGGCGGAGCTTTTCGATGACACGGTCAGCGTACGAAACCGTCGGACGTGGCGGCGGTGGCGGCCCCGCGTCTTGGGCGCGCTGGGCCTCAAGGATCAGCTCTTTGACCACCTGAATTTCAACCGCAATAAAGCTTTCTAACTCACTACCCCGGCGTAAAGCCTCGGTCCAGCGTTGTTCAAAGGCTTTTTTTCGGGCGGGTGACTGAAAAAAGTGGACGATATAATGGTCATATTCCTCGCGAATCTTAGCAATAGCCTGATCAATCTCGAAGGGTTTGAGTCGTCTCATCAGGAACATTATCGGGAAATTTGTTTTTTGGGGAAAGGTGTACTAAACTTTTTTGCGCAAGGAGAAAAAGTGCCCATGCGAATCCTCATTGTGGATGATTCTCGCATCATGCGAAACATCGTCAAGAATACTCTGCTCAGCCTTAAATATCCCGCTGATGTCTTTACTGAAGCCGCAGATGGCGAAGAAGCGTTTTCGATTTTAGAAAAGTCTGAAATTAGCCTCTTGCTCCTAGACTGGAATATGCCCAACCTCAACGGTCTAGAATTGGTCAAGCGCCTTCGTTCTCTCGAAAAGTTCCAGAATCTTCCTATTATTATGGTGACCTCAGAAGCGGCGAAGTACAATATCATTGAAGCCGTAAAAGCGGGCGTCACGGATTATTTAGTCAAACCCGTCAACGAAAAAAGTTTGCAAGAGAAAATCCGCAATGCCTTGGAAGGGACGAACGTATGAATATCCGTTACATCACCCCATTTATTGAAGCGACACAAAATGCCTTTTTAGAACTGTTGGGATCCAAACCCGAGGCCCTGACGCCGTTTCTGGTGCGCCGTGAAGAAGTCCTCGATTGGGACATCAGCGGCGTGATCGGCATTGCTGGCGAAGCGCGCGGTGTTGTGGTCCTAAGCTTTCCCCGTGGACTGGCACAAGAGATCACCACCATTTTGACGGGTCAAATGAAGACTTCGGTCGACGACGACGTCATCGACACGGTGGGCGAGTTAGTGAACATTATTGCCGGTAATGCCAAGAGGGGCCTAGAGGAATTTAAGCTAATGATCTCGTTGCCTAGCATTGTGCAAGGGGACAGTCACCAGATTGGATGGCCCTCGGGCTCGGTTCCCATTGTTGGAATTCCCTTTACAACACCTCAGGGGCATTTCAACTTGTCCGTTGGTCTTGAAAACATCATCACGGTGTGACCCCCGTCAACTGTGTGAACCAGTTCGCCTTAAGGAGCGCTTGTGGCATCCCGCTTTCAAAAAGTTCTAACGAACATCCTTCGGAGTGGTATTCAAACCACTCTGGAGGCCGAAGACGAAATTCGCCTTCTTTTCATCAATTCCATTATCCTGGTTGGGTTTCTCGCCTTAATGGTCTTTGCCCTTAGGGATTTTTTTGCTGGTGACCATGTTTATTCCCTCGTGACGGCGAGCTTGGCGTTCATTGTTGCGTGTTTATTCTTTTTCATCCGGTGGACCAAGTTGGTTCAAGTGGGGCTGTGGTTTCTTCCCTTCCTGATGGCCGCTTTCTACGGCTACCTAGCCGCTTCGGGGGGTGCCGGTACCTCGGGGGCGCTGTGGAGCTTTTCGTACCCCCTCGTGGCCATCTTTCTTTTGGGGTATCGCCGTGGTGGTCTTTTTACCATTGGCTACGTTGTATTTTTGGGCATTGTTTTGTTTGTTCCCCAGTTAACCCCGGCGTGGAATATGGAACTTGATTTCAAAATTCGGACGATCGGCACCTACGTGGTAATTTCGATCTTCGTTGTAGAATTCGAATACATTCGCCTTCAAGCCCAGCGTGAAATCGAAAGAGGCCGCAAAGAGCTAGCTAAAACCACAGATGCCTTGCTAGCCGAAAAGTCTCAAACGGATGGAATTCTTCACAACATCCGTGAAGGTATCTTTTTGGTCGATGAACACTTACGCATTGTGGGCCGTCACTCGGATTCTCTGACACAAATTTTGGATTTGGATGACGAAACGTCATGGGACTTCAGCACCTATTTTGATGGCAAGCTCCCCGAAAAAGAGGTTCAGTCCCTGCGGGATTATCTGATGATGTTCTTTCAGTCCCAGGTACGGCCCGAGCTTTTACAAACCATCAATCCCCTTGAAACGATTAAAATCACCACCCCTCGCGGCAGGCTCAAAACCTTAGCCTTTACATTCGCGGCCATCAAACTTGAAGGCCGACGTTTCATTCTCGCATCTGTACGCGATGATACCTTGACGGCAGAACTTAACCAAAAACTGAAAGAAGAAGAGGACAAAGCCGCCCGCCAGATGCGGCACCTGTTTCAAATTATCCATGTTCGCCCCGAACTCTTGGTTCAGTTTCTTGAGGACGCAACGGATGAGATCGCCGACATCAACCGCCGCCTTAAAGCCAACAGTCTGCAAGCGCAGGACGACTTAATGGAAGCCTTTTACCAAGGTGTCCACGCCGTCAAAGGGAATGCCGCCCTGATCGGCCTTACCAGTTTTAGTGAACGGGTTCATGATTTGGAAAATTTAGTCAAAGACTGGCGGGGCAAGTCGCCCGATTGGCGCGAGATTTTAACGCTCACCATTGAACTGTCTAAAATTCAGGCGGAACTTGAAGAAATTCAGGCATTGATCCAACGTATGAGCACCTTTCAAAAAGAAATGGCCAATAACACAGAACCACAAGACCTCGTGGTCATGACGGTGGAACGAGCAGTTCAAAGGCTTACGGCCGAAACTGGGGTTCAAGCTACTCTCGACCTCAAGGACTTTGTGACAGACAATCTACCCTCCGGTCACCGCAAACTTGTCAAAGATATTCTTGTTCAATTTATTCGCAATTCCTTTGTGCACGGCCTAGAACCAGCGGAAGAACGCCAAGCTCGACAAAAGCCATTGACAGGAAAGATCAAGATCATCTGCCAAGATCGAGGACCGTTTTTGTCGATTTCGTATCAAGATGATGGGCGTGGCCTCGACCCCGGCCGCCTTCGCCAGACAGCTATCAAAAAGTCCCTGAAAAATTGGGACACTCGTCCCGATCACGAGATCCTCGCCCTGATTTTTGAAAACGGCTTTTCCACGGCGGCCGAAGTCTCGGTTCATGCCGGTCGGGGTGTTGGCCTAGGCTTGGTTAAGACCCGCGTTGAAGCCAGCGGTGGCAAAGTTTCGGTTCGCTCGGCCTCTGGCCAAGGAATCGCCTTTGACATCGAGCTTCCCAAGGGCTAAGATGACAAATCTATGGACGGTTTTTCGGTTGAGTTTGGACAAAAACTACAGGCCTATGCCCAGGAGCTGGAACGAAGCGCGCTCCCCAATCTCAAAACCTCGTTTCGTAATTTCACCAGCATCTATGTGGCCTTTCTCGATGTTCTGAAAAAGAAAGGCCTTTTAACCGAAGACCCTTACGAATACGATACCAAAATCTCTGAAATTACCCCTATCACCAATGACCCGTTTATCGAGTCACAAAAAACGACAGTTTTGAGTATTCGCCTACACAGTTTTCGTAATCAGCTCAACTTTCTCAACGACTTTTATCAGTTCAGTCTCGATTTCTTGAGTTTAACGCGACTGAAGTCCCTGTCACAGTTTAACCGATTTGTCCGGTGGGATTCGCTAACAGAAACAAACTCCGAGACAAACACACGGCTAGTCGCCGAAGTCGCTTCACGAATACGAAAGGGAGACGATGTTTCCACGGGGCTGATCAATGATATGTTAGGCCAGTTGGCTACATACCAGGCAAAGATCTTTGAAGACCTTAAAAAAATCACCTTTTACAAGCGCGAAGAGTACAAGTCGCTGATCAGAACCACGTTTTGGGAAGAATTGCGCTTGAGCCCCGAAGAGTGGGCGGGAAACAGCGATAACGTTCAACTGCGCATACGAAAAGAATTTGCGAACCACGTCAAAGGTCAGCCGTTTATTCCTGAGTTGATCAAAGAGCTGTTGGATGAAGACCTTACCAGTGCGGGCAGCACCCTGAAAGAAGAGCTTTTAGGCAAGCTCACAGTGACCTCAACAATCAAAGAAAAGCCCAAACAAGTGATCGATTACAAAGCCTTGGTCTTAGAAGCGGTTCGGACCTTGGCCAGTCTCAACATTCCTCTCGAAGCCGCCGTAAAAAAACTCAAAACGAATACTCTCGTGATTGAAGACGATCGCTTAACGGTGGGAAAACGCTTTAGGCGTTGGCTTGCCAGCCTGGTTGGCATTAAGCCCAAGCCTCGAATGTATGAAATTGAAACCTATGATGTCTCGTCGGGATCTACCAAAACGGAAACCATTGATTTTGAAAAGTTTACTGAAGACGTTATGACCAGAACTCGAATTCTTGTGAATCTTGCCAACCGTGCTAGTCCGCAGTTTCAAGCCATGAGTCAAAAAGCTGAACCAGAAATTCTCGAAACGTTTGATCGTTACTTTCTCGATCTGACCAAGTTTAATGAACGATTTGTCGGTCTTGACGTCTATTTCAAAACAGAATCGCCCAAAGAAAAAAGAGCGCATATTCGTGGCATCAAGGCTGAAATCTCTCAGGTCAAAACGACGTTGGCCAACGCCAACAAGCTCAAACACGAGTACGTTGCCGCCCGTGAAGAACAAGAGCAGCTGAAAAAACTAGGCATTTCGCTGAATCCCTAAAGCGCGATACACGTTAGCCTCGTGCTGGCCTTAATTCCTGCACTAACCTCAGTCTTGCACAGTTTTCAAACCAGGGTATTTACCAACCAAACGCAAGTTCAGCGACACTTTGGTCAATTCCTCCCAAGCAGCCTCAAACTCATCGGCGTTGTCGGGTAAGGCGACATCAACGTAAAAGGAATACTCCCAAGGTCGCCCATGAATCGGACGAGACTCGAGTTTTTTCATATTGAGCCCGTGTCGGGCAAATACCGCCAAGCAGCGTGACAATGCCCCAGGGTGATCGGGAGTTGAAAACAACAACGAGGCCTTGGTGGGCTTGCCCACGGGTGCAGTACCCTGGGGCCCCAACAAAAAGAACCGGGTAAAATTCTGATGGTTAGTTTCGACTCCGGCTTGCAAAATGGTCATCCCCCAGACTTTTGCTGCTTCGGACGAGGCTATAGCCGCCCAACTTCTTTCGTTCGTTTGAGCAACATGCGCCACACTCCCTGCCGTATCATAAAATGGCACTGCCTCCCAGTTCGGGTGGCTTTCTAAAAACCGTCGACTTTGCGCCAGAGCCTGTGGGTGCGAAAAAACCCGCTGTATGTCTGCAAGCGGCGTTCCCGCAAAACCAATCAAGTTATGTTCAACCCGCACCTGGGTTTCGGCCAGGATTTCTAGCTGAGAATACTCTTGTAAAAGATCGTAGTTATCTTGGATGGGACCCGCTAAGGCGTTTTCAAAGGGGAGCATAGCAAAGTCAATCTGACCGTCCTCAACGGCCTGAAATACTTCTCGAAATGTCTTGAAGGGGACGGCCTCGGTGCGAGAAGGCGGAAACAAGGTGAACACCGCCATTTCACTAAAAGCCCCCCGCGCGCCTTGGTATCCCACCTTAAAGGCGCCTGACTGAGAAGCAAACAACTGCGTTTCGGAGTGGACAGAAGGCTCTGTACTCACGTTGCGAAAGGCATGGCCTTCGGGGGGTTTGGGTGCGCGCCAAAGCTCACGTCCGAGAACACCTGCCAAGGCCTTGACGGCTTGGGCGAGGGGCTTGGCGTTGGCGCCCACGGGAACGGCGAGCAAAGTCGCACCGGCGGCACAAGCCGCCAAGGCCAAAGGAATCAAGTCGTCCGGGTCAGGGTTCCCTGCGAACCAGCCCCAGGGCTTCAAGTTTTGCCGGTGACGTACAGGATAACTCCGCAAAGCAAAACTGGTATCCAACAGCCAGGGGGCATCAGGGTTTTCAGCGGTGTGGACAAACCCAGGAGACAGCTGCAGAAGAATGCGGCCACTGTCAGGATCACACCAAGGTCCGTTGGCCGGGCCTTCAAAAAGGGTTAGACCAGACTCACGTGCCGCAGGTAGCGGCGCAAACGGGATTAACGCTGCGGCATAACCCGCTTCGCGCAGATCGCGCCATGCAGAGGCTGTCCAAGATTGAGCAGAGGGTTCCAGACATGCCAGCAAAACCACATTGTTGGTACTGACGCGCCCCAAGGAGGTAAGGTGCATACGGTCAGCCTACCCGTGCAACGCCTTCGCGTCAAGAAAACTCCGCTTTATGAAAACACGACAACGCGGTTGCGACCGGTTTGTTTAGCCTGGTACAGGGCCTGATCGGCCCGTTTAATCAGAGCATCACTACTGCCCTCTTCAGGCAAAAATTGGGCGACGCCAATGCTGATGGTGACTTGAAAAGGAACCCCAGAATCGCTGTAAAAAACGGTATCTTGCATGGCCTGCCGCAATCGCTCTGCCGGGTAGAGCGCATGGGCAGAGTTTGTCTCGGGTAAAAGAATCACAAACTCCTCGCCACCAAACCGGCCAATTACATCAGTTTCACGGAACAAACCTTTTTCACGAACTAACTCCCCGAACTTACGCAGAACTTCATCGCCTACCAAGTGACCGTAAGTGTCATTCACCTGTTTAAAATGATCGATATCCACAATAAGACAAGAAAAGTTCCCCACATGCGAGGTAAGGTCACCGACGGGCGCAGAGGCAAACGAGTTTCCCGCCCTTTCTAAGCGCCAAAGATTACGGTCAGTACGCCGTTTTTCGGTTTCGAAAGCTTCCAAAAGTGCCCTACGGTTCAAAAGGTTGGTCAAAAAATCGATTTTGCTAACCCGTTCGAGTTCACTATTCAGGCGTTCAATTTCTTCTTTTTGCTGTTTTAACAGAACAGAGGCAACAATATCTTGAAAAGAATCCGAAATATAATGGTTGAGGCGCCTTACCGCTAATCCTTCGAACGCAACAGCCTTTAAAAACGCTCCGAGGTTTTGGGTGTTCTGTGTGTCTGAAGAGGGATCCCCATAAAAGACATACCAGCCTTGCTCACAGGCCAGCCGGTGTGACTTTTCGCTAAGCTCCGTCAGGCCGAGAAAAACGGTGGGCAAGGCTGTAAAGCACGTTTCTTCTTGGGGGTGATGCTCTAAAAAAGCTTCATCGAGAACCGCCACCACCTCGTTATGAGTGCCGCGAGACACCTCCCAGGTTTGCCAATCGCTGATCTGAGTGTTTTTAAGGGCCGCCAAATCGTTTCGCAACCGCTCGTTTTCAACTGCCAAAACGCAAACCATCGCAATCTCCTCATCCCGTGAGGGCAGTATAAGTCCAAATGTACAAATCACTCAAATGAAAAATTTTGAGAAATTCGGGGCTGTAAAAAAATTCTGCTTTGTGAAACGCCCTACCGAGACGCAAGCATTGTCTGCTGAGAAAAAAACAACCACGCCATAACCCCGTGATCCAACGCCTGCCGATCACGCAAGATGTGCTGGATATAGTCCTTTGTTGAGGCTGGAAGACGCGGAGAATCAGCATTGGCAATTCCCGAATTGTAGTAGGCCAAGGCATCGGCGATGTTGCCTGTACGGTCGTAGATCTTCTTGAAAAAAGCCAATCCGTGCCGGGTATTGGTCTTCAAGTCATAGACGGCTTCGCGGGAGAGTCGAAAGGTTTTGGAATTGAGCTGAAACAAGCCTCGATCAACCGAATCGGGGTTGCGGTTAAACGCCAGGGGGTTGAACTTACTTTCGTTCCAAGCCAGCGAAAAAGCTAGGCTTGGTGGCAAATTCAAGCGATCACATTCTGCCAAAATGGTTTTCGCGATCGCACGGTTTTCTGTTAAGCGGCTAAAGTACTCCAGAACTGATGCTTTTAGCTCAGGCGTTCGGTACAAACTCAACACCGCATCGGCCGAAGATGCTGTCCCGGCCTTTTCTGGAACGGAGCATGCCGTCAAAAATAACGCTCCCAGCAACAAAATCAATGTACGAACTATGGACGAGACTCCTTGCGCTGATCGAGGGTTTGCCGAATTTTTTCAAGCAAATCCTTAGATTTGAAAGGTTTGTGAATAAACATGACTTGATTCGCGGACACACCGTGCCGGATGATTTCGTCGTCCGTGTACCCTGACATATACAAGAAAGGGATGTCAATCCCACTCGACCGCAATTTTTGTTCCAATTCGGGCCCTGTCATCAAGGGCATGACGATGTCGGTGACTACGAGTGTAATCTGTCTGTTGTCCGTTTTTAACGCTTCTAACGCCAAATGGCCGTCTGAAAACGCCAAGACTTGATAGCCGGAGCGCACCAGAATTCGACGGGTATACTCTCGAACCATGGTTTCGTCTTCTACCAACGCAATGGTCTCTTTGGCTCCCTGCGGCAAAACCGTGGGCACCTCTAAAGGAGACACAGGTTCTTCGTTACTTCCCCACGCCTCAAAATACAACGAAAACGTCGACCCTCGCCCCGGCTCGGTATCGAGTTTCAGCGAACCGCCAGACTGTTGAACGATACCGTAAACTGTTGCCAACCCAAGCCCCGTCCCTTTGCCCTGTGCTTTGGTGGTAAAAAACGGCTCAAAAATACGTTTTCGAACTTCCTCATCCATTCCTACGCCCGTGTCACTAACTTCAAGGCAGACGTAATTGCCCGGCAAAAGAAAGTCCGAGGCAGAGTCATACACCGAGGACTCAATCACGACATACGAAGTCCTGACTGTCAGTAGGCCGCCCTGGGGCATAGCGTCCCTGGCGTTCAAGACTAAGTTGAGAACCACCTGTTCCAGCTGTCCCTTATCGGCCTTAAGTAAGGCTTTTTCGGTTTCTGTCAACAGTGATAGCCGAATGCGCTCGGTCATAAGTCGCTGAAGCATGGTTTCCATCTGACGGACAACATGATTAAGATCCAACACCCGGGGTGTCAAAACCTGTCGACGCGAAAAGGCTAACAGCTGGCGAGTCAGTTCGGCAGCTTTTAGGCCTGCATGAAGAATCTCACCTAACTCGTTGGCTTGGGGCGCTTCGGGTTCCAAGTCGGCTAGCAAGAGTTCGGCATACCCATTAATGACCGTCAACAAATTGTTGAAATCATGAGCTACGCCCCCAGCCAAACGCCCCAATCCTTCCATCTTTTGGGATTCCCGCAATTGCTTTTCAAGGTTTTTACGAGGAGTATTGTCAAAAAGAAAACCCCGAACTTGTGCAAGCTTTCCTTCCTCACGAATGCCAACAAAGTTCGCGATGATATTCACCGGGTAGCCGTCAGGACGTAACAGCTCCAGCTCGCAGTAATCGAGTGCCATCAGGCGCATAAAGTTCTCGGCCAGCGAAACTCGTTCCTCGGGGGTACGAAAGAGGAGTCGCAAGTCGTACCCCAAGGCGTAATCCACCGACGGAAACCCAAAGATTTTTGCGAACGTCTTATTGCAGTCCAAAACCCGCCAATTTAAGTCCATCAAAAAATCGCCGGTGATATCTTCTTCAAAGTATTTCCGGTATCGAATTTCATTGTGTTGAAGGCGGCGAATCAGCACCTCTTTTTCGAGTAATTGCCCGCGAAGAAGGGCAGTTTCGGCCGCAGGGGTCAAGGCCTCCGGTGGTGTGCTCGGGAGGGAAAGGTACTGGAGTAAAAAAGGAATCTTGGGTAGAAGCTCAACGCCGCCTCGAACCGTCAGCCAGGCAGCCTGAGACAACAAGGCCTCGCTCAACTCGTTTAAAAGTCGAAACTTACTTTCGGCGCGACTTGCCTGCGGGGGGTCACTCCACGGCGATAAAAACTCTTCTAACTCGCTCCAAGAATCACTCTCGTTCAGGAGGGCCCGCAAAAAATAGACGGGCGTGCTGTCAATAATCCCTGGGCCCGTCCAAGGCAAATCGGCAACGCGGGGTGATGGACCAAAAATGACAGCCGACCACTTTTCGTGATGCGCCCAGCCAGCCCAGTGCGAAAAAGAAACTTCACCGACCTCGTAGTGCCTGGCAGGAAAGTAAATCACTTCCACATTGAGGCCCTGGTGAAGGAAAAATTCGATAAGCGGAAGTTCCCGCTCGGGTTCCAGCGCATAGGTGTCTACAAAAACGACAAAGGCTATCGTGCGAAGGCGGCTCACAACCCTTCCTCCCCAGTTTTTTCACCCAGAGGCGTTCCCAGCCAAAAGGAGAATCGTGCTCCACGCCCCGGTTCCCCCTCTGCCCAAATTTGCCCCCCATGCCGAGTGACAACCCGTTGGACCAGGGCCAGCCCTATGCCGTTCCCCGGATAATCCGAGGCATCATGTAGTCGTTGAAAGGCTTGAAAGAGTTTTGAGACATCCTGCATCGAAAAACCTGCTCCGTTGTCGTCGACCGTAAAGATAGGGCGAGTTCCGCCGGAACTCGTCAGTCGGATACGGGCCCCTTCTGTTTTTGAGGTATACTTCCAGGCATTTCCTAAAAGATTTCTCAAGGCGGCTTTCATCAAGCCAGGGTCTACCACGACCGTCAAGGGCCTTTCGCACCAAAAGTCGACTTCGCGGGCCGGTTCCGCTTCACGAAGCTCGGCGATAACCTGATCAGCGAGAATGGCCAGATCAACTTCTACCCGCCGCATGGGGGAACGAGTGACTCGCGACAAAGCCAACAAATCAGAAATTAGGCTCGACATACGGTTAACGCCGCGTCGCAGTTTTCTTAAGTAATCTTGGGCTGCAGGCGGAAGAACGGCGGCAAAGTCTTCTTCGACAGCAGTAGCATAGCCGTCAATGGCGCGCAAAGGCGCCTGAAGGTCATGCGACACCGAGTAACTGAAAGCTTCTAACTCGCGATTAGCCGCCTGAAGCTCTGCCGTGCGTTCCTGAACCAGGGCTTCGAGGTTGTCGCGATAGACGCGCAACGAGCGTCTGGTGACTTCGAGACTACTGCCAAGCTTACCCAACTCATTGGGAGTCTCCCAGGTATACTCCTTGTCTAGCGCTTGGTTCGCTAGCCGACTAGATTGTTCTTCTAACCGTTTCACGGGCAAAAGGAACTGCCTGTTGAGAAACACGTAGATTAAAACTAAGCTCAGAACAAGCTGAAGTAGCAGACCGGCGACCATGGGTAACAATTGTTTACCAATCGCCGCATAATCACTGATGGGGTCCATGGTCAGCCGCAAAGTTCCGATGACTCCCCCGTCATGGAGGATGGATTGCGCATCAGTCACGGCAAGTGGGCTATCCGCAAGAGGGCTGGCGCGCTCAAGAAAAACCGTGCCGTCCGGCTCGGCGATCACAACACGCCGGACCCGATGGTCTGTCATGACGCTTTCAACCAATTTGAGCGCACTTTCTTGGTCAAAATTCCATAAAAGCTCTTGGGTCCCGTAAACTAGAATATTCTCAAGCCGGGCTTTATCGCCCCAAAAGTGGGACCGAATTTCTTGGTGGAGCTGAAAATACTGAATCACTCCGCTGACCACAGCCGGCGTGAACAGCCCCACAAAAACGAGGATCAATACACTACGGCGAAGTGGCACAGGTACCTCTTGCCTTTATTTTATCGCATCCCCAGCAGGGAAAAAAGAGTTTTCTTGCTACGCTATCCGTAGTGCTTAGCCTAAAAAAAAACCCTATATGCGGGGTTAGGCTCTTTACAACCAGGAATTTTCCGGTATATTGAGAACCAGTCTAAAACGGGAGAAGAATGATGGAAGCGTTACTCGTAGAGGTCCTGCCGACCCCGCAAGCTTTAGGTCTGGAGGTTCCAGCTTTTCAGATCAAAAAAAAGGATGGGAGTCTGGAAAACCTGAACTTTGACAAGCTGGTCAAAACCCTCGCCCGCTGTGGAGCCCTCCAGGAGGGGGTTTCCCTGAAAGCCATCCTTCGTGAAACCTTTAAAAGCCTTTTTGACGGCGCAACCACCGTGGACGTGGAATTAGCCCTCATTTTAGCCGCTTCGTCTTACATCGAACGGGACCCCGCCTACAGCCGCATTGCGAGCCGCCTGTTTCGGCAAAAAATTGCCAAAGAAGTCACATGTCAATCGTTGAACGGCAGAACGGATGAACAGGTTCTTCGAAACAGCTTTGTTCAGAATATTCGGCTTGGTGTCGAAAAAGGCTACTTAGACGCCAGCATGCTGGGGTTCGACTTAGAACGCCTGGCCTTGGAACTGAACTTTGAGCGCGATCTTCTTTTGGATTACATCGGAATTCAGACTCTCTATGAACGATACTTTTTGAAAGACGGTAAACGGGTACTTGAGACACCTCAAGCGTTTTGGATGCGGGCGGCCATGGGATTGGCTCTACAAGAAAAGGACAAAGAAACTTGGGCCGCCGCGTTTTACCACCAGTACTCTCAGCTCTTGTTCGTCTCTTCGACCCCTACGCTGTTCCATTCGGGTCTTTCGCACCCCCAACTTTCTTCTTGTTACCTGTCAACCGTCGAGGATGACCTGACCAGCATTTTTAAGGTCCTGGGCGACAACGCCCAACTGTCTAAGTGGTCAGGAGGGATCGGCAACGACTGGACAAATATCCGTGCCACGGGCAGTGCGATTGCCTCGACCCAGGTAGAAAGCCAAGGGGTTATACCCTTTTTGAAGATTGCCAACGATGTCACCGTAGCCATTAACCGCTCGGGAAAGCGCCGAGGAGCGACCTGTGCCTACCTCGAAACCTGGCACCTCGACATAGAGGATTTTTTGGATCTGAAACGCAACACGGGGGATGAACGTCGCCGTACGCACGACATGAACACCGCCAACTGGATTCCTGACCTATTTATGAAACGCGTACAAGAAGAAGGGGATTGGACGCTCTTTTCTCCATCGGACGTGCCCGATTTGCACGATTTATACGGCAAAAAATTCGAAGAACGTTACCTCGCATACGAGGCGATGACGCGGAATGGTCAACTGACCCATTTCAAGCGACTCGAAGCGGTTAAGCTCTTTCGCAAGATGTTAACGCGGTTGTACGAAACCGGCCACCCGTGGCTGACTTTCAAAGACCCGTCGAATATTCGGTCACCGCAGGACCATGTCGGGGTCGTGCACAACTCAAACCTCTGTACAGAAATTACGCTCAACAACTCGGCTGAAGAAACCGCCGTATGCAACCTGGGCTCGGTTAATTTGGCGAAATTTATTCGCGACGGCCAACTCGATGAGGAGGCTTTAGCTCACACTGTTCGAGTGGCCATGCGGATGCTGGACAACGTTGTGGATATCAACTACTACCCCACGAGTGAAGCCCGCCGTTCTAACCTTCGACACCGTCCCGTTGGCCTTGGTTTGATGGGCTTTCAGGATGCCCTATTTCAACTACGCCTCCCCTTCGAGTCAGACGGCGCTTTAGAGTTTGCCGACCGCTCGATGGAACTAATTTCGTATCACGCTATTTTGGCCAGCTCAGAACTTGCCGCCGAAAAAGGTGCCTATGAAAGCTTTCCCGGTTCCAAATGGGACCGCGGCATCCTCCCCCTCGATACCATTGCTCTGCTAGAAGAAGAACGAGGGATTTCTATCCCGGGCGACCGCAGTACGACGCTGGACTGGGCTTATGTACGTTCGCAAATTCGTGCCCATGGTATGCGCAACTCTAACACCATGGCCATTGCCCCGACGGCTACCATCAGTAACATTGCCGACAGCTACCCTTGCATTGAGCCGATTTACAAAAATATCTATGTCAAAGCCAACATGTCGGGTGAATTCACTGTGGTTAATAATTACTTAGTGGCCGATTTGAAGGCACGTGGCCTGTGGAACCCCGAAATGCTCGACAAGCTGAAGTACTACGATGGGAACCTTAGTCAGATTCCTGAAATTCCTGACGACCTGAAAGCCCTTCATAAAGAAGCTTTCGAGTGCGATCCGCTTCGCCTGATTCACATGACCGCTCGTCGCGGCAAATGGATCGATCAAAGTCAGAGCCACAACGTGTTCTTGAAAGGCTCAAGCGGAAAACTTCTTGAGCAAATTTATCTGGAAGCTTGGAAGGCCGGGCTCAAGACAACCTATTATTTAAGAAGTCTCGCGGCTACGCAAATTGAGAAATCGACTCTCGACGCGTCCAAGTTTGGTTTTACCCAAAAGCGAGTCTACAAAACTCTTGAAGAAGAAACCGGTGCCCAGAAGGAACTTCCGTTCAAACCGACAGATAGTTTTGAGTCGGATGATCTTGGATCCGGTGCCAGCAACGTGGGTAAAGCTTGTTCGGTGCTGGACCCTACCTGTGAAGCCTGCCAATGACACTTTAGCGGTTCGCCTTTCTGAAGCAGGTAACTTGGCGGGGAGTTCCCTCCCTCGCCAAGTTAGCCGGTGGCTCCGACACCGTCCCAATTGCCTAGAACGTCGCGCGGCAGTATTTTTCAGCTATGAGTAACCGTATTTCTCAAGACCGTTTGGCAAAAGCCCTTCATGATGCGCTTACTTGGTCCGAGTTTGTGGATCGGATGCAAGTCAATAAAGATCGTATTGAAGAAAATTTTCGCGCCCACCAGCTTACCGCTTCGGATCGTGCCGTTCTATCACGGTTACCGTGTCGTCTGACCGTGCTAGCTTTGGTCCATGACTGGTGCGGTGATGTGGCTGCTAACCTTCCGATTTTGGCGCGCTTTGAAGAAGCAGGGTATATCAAACTGGCTATTCTCGAAAAGAATCCTCACAACACCGATTTAGGGTTGTTGTATCCCCATCGGAGCGGGGAAGTCCACATTCCTATTTACATTGCCTATGATGACCAGCTTCAAGAACAAGGGCATTTTATTGAACGTTCCGCACGCCTCGACGCTCTGATGGCGAGTTGGACCGAAGAGTTTTGGCAAAAGAATTCACAATTAACGCGTGCGGCGGAGTTCTCTCAGCTGGAAGAATCGACAAAAACACAGCTTCTGCTGTGGTTGAACAACCGCCGTAACGAAGTTCGCGACCAGGAGCGATCGGATATGGCGGCTTGGCTCAGTGAAGGAAGTTTCAAAAAATGACCGGAAAGAATCTTTTGTGGCGGCCAGCCGGGCGAGTTTCTGGTCGAAAGCTACCGATCCTGGGAGTTTTCTTATTTGTTCTTGTGGGCGCAAACTGGGCACAAACCCCCAAAGGTGAGCCCTGGTATTCTGACTATGTGCAAGGGAACTTGTTAGATTGGACCACCCAGATAACCAATGCAAAGATTGAACTGCCGTCGCCCCCAACCCCTGACAGTCTATACAACTTGCTTGTTGCCGAGTTTGGCGCCGCTGGTACAGATTTGAAGCACAAGCACCCCAACGCCGCCAAGGAGCTTCTTCAAGACGCTATGCCTAGGCTGGCGACCTTGAAAAGCCTAGAAACCTCGGCTCGAACCTGGTTTATTTCGGCGGCCCTGAATAGCATCGCGATACAAACGGACCCTTGGCAAGCTCCGTTTCTTGGTCCGAAAGTTCAACAAGAAATTCAAAAAGCCTTACAAGCTGACCCCAACCTTCCGGAGGTTTGGCTGATGAAAGGGGATATTTCGTACAACGAGCCGCCGTTGTTTGGCGGTTCAACCGAAAAGGCTGTTGAATACTGGCAAAAGGCCCGCGAGCTGTGGCAGGCGCTTCCGCGTGAAGCAAGACACTCTTGGCTATATTTATATGACCTTGCCAACCTGCTTAAGGCTCAGAGTAAAGCCGGTCATGACAACCAAGCCCAAGAGCTTTGGCAAGAAATGATTGCCGAAGCACCAGGCTTAACGTCGCAACACGATCGTTTCTGGCCCTAAATCCCCTAGTCTTAGCGCCTCTTACAAGGTCTTAGCGCAACACCTTGGCAGCTTCGACCGCTCCGTAGGTAATGATCCAGTCAGCGCCGGCTCGACGGATTGCATAAAGATTTTCCATGAGGCCGTCTTGGTAATCAAAGAGTCCATGATCGGCCCCGTGAACGACCATCATGTATTCTCCCGAGGTGTGATAGGCGGCTAACGGGGCTTCGGGAAAGGCCGCTTTTACCCGCTCAATCATATCGAGATAAAAGGTCGCGGGCTTAACCATAACGGCATCAGCGCCCTCTTCTAAGTCAGCCCGGACTTCCTCTACCCCCTGAAGGCGAGTACGATAATCCATCTGATAAGATTTACGGTCACCGTGTCCGGGGGCCGAACCTGCGGCATCGCGAAAAGGACCATAGAGCTTGCTGGCATACTTGGCCGAATACCCCATAACCTTGGCGTGAAGGTGCTCTTGCTCCAACCGTTCCCGGATGGCTAGAACTTGGCCATCCATCATTGCCGAAGGTGCAACGTAATCCGCCCCTGCACGGGCATGAGAGGCCGCCATGGCCGCCAATACCGGGAGTGTCGCGTCATTATCCACCATCTGGCCCCGTAAAAGGCCACAATGCCCATGGTCGGTATAGGCGCATACGCAGACATCGGTCATGACGGTAAGGCCCGATAATCGGTTTTTGAGTTCGGCTACAGCTCGCGATACCAGGGCGTCGTCGCTCACGGCAGCCTGCGCCTGCGGGTGCTTCTGAGAAGCCTCCGGGACGCCAAACAAAAGGACTTTTGTCACGCCGCTGTCACGAGCGACTTTGGCTGCTTCCACCAACCGGTCGATTGACAGGTGGGACACTCCTTTTAAAGAGCTTATTGGCTCATCAACACCTTTCCCTTCAACGACAAAAAGTGGAAGGATTAAATCTTCGGGCCCGAGGCGGACATCAGCATTTCGGTCACGAAGCTCTTGAGTGGCGCGTAGCGGGCGAAATCGTCGAAAAAGATCAGCCATGGTGAGAAGTTCTCCTTTTATCAAGAACATAGGGACCCAAACGAAAACTGGGAAACAACTCTTGCAACGCTATAGCCGTTGGTTCTCCCATCGGAGAAAGTAAGAGGTGGGACGGCAACTGCGGAAAGCAATCGGCCAGCGCTCGGGCGCAGGACGGTGAGGTCACAACAACCTCGTCGATCTGTGTCCAATCGGGGTCGGGACATGCTAACTGACGATTTTTATAGACGGTAACGCGCTGAACACGCCAACCCCGCTCCGCCAGTTTAGATAAAACATCGGAGGCTATTTCTGAGGCGGGGAACAACAAACGATTACCTTCACTTTCCCGGCTGGCCAAGGCTTCTACCAAACCGCGAGCATCTTCTCGCTCGGCGATGAGATCAACGTTCCACCCGTCGTCTCTGAGCGCCTGGGCGGTCGATTGTCCCACGGCGGCTATTTTCCATGATGGTCTAAGCGGAGAGACCTGTTGCCCGATCCACCCCAAACG
>JABEVK010000042.1 GCA_013044245.1 Spirochaetales bacterium
CCCCTATATCTTCCCAAAGTCTCCCAAAGGAGTCCGCTTCTAAATCGGACCGCCCCGCTGCAGCAAAAGCGATTTCAGCCGCAAGGCGGGACAAAGCACCGGTTTTGTAGCGGCACATTCTGAGGTACTCGGACCTCGAGGGGATAAAATCGTGATCGTTGTGCCATTGTATGTCCAATCCCTGCCCAAAATGGAGCCGCCTCATAACCCGAAGGTAGCAAACCAGCAGCCGGAGTTTGACGGAATCGTCGAGACGGCTTTGTTCGATCAAATATGTCGGTTCAAAGTACAAAAAGTTACCAGCATTGATGGCTTTATCGATACCAAACTGAAGGTGGATCGCAGGACCGCCTCTTCGCTCAACGGCTTTATCCTCGATGTCATCGATGATGAGACTGCCAGTATGCGGAAGTTCTACGAGCGTGGTCAGTTCAAAAATGCCTTCAGCCTCGCCCCCCGCCAATTCATAACCCAAGACCATTACCAAGGAACGCCAGCGCTTCCCGCCCCGATTTAAAAGGGCCCACGAAGGAGCCGTAATGTCGTTGAAAGCCTCGGGGCGAACATCTAGCAAGGACTCTCCCGCCACGGCGGTGAGCCAGTTTGAGTCTGCCAAGGGAGGCAAAACTCGGGCTAGAGCAGCTTCAATCTTTTCGAGCCTTTGGGTATACTTGTCGATGGTCATGGCGCGAATTTCGCCTGTAAGTGGTACGACCGTCAAGGAGTCCGCTCGGAATGGGACGTGAAAAACCAGATTTTTATGCCTTGAAGGCTCAGCGCGAAGGCTACCCGGCCCGTTCTGTCTACAAACTTGAAGAAATCCAGCAAAAAACAGGACTCTTAAAAAAGAATCTTCGTGTGCTCGATGTCGGTTCTAGTCCTGGCAGTTGGTCGTTGTACACCCTAAAGCTCCTGGAGGGTACTGGGTTTCTCGTTGGTATCGACCTGGCACCGGTTAAACTCAAAACCTTTCCACCTAATGCGTTTTTCTTTCAAGGCGATATTTTTGACGAAAGTTCTTTTGTTCAACTGAAAGCGAAGGGCCCTTATGATGTCATCTTGTCTGATGTGGCACCCGCGACTACCGGCAACCGCACTGTAGACACCGCCCGCTCTTTTCGTTTGGTAGAACGCGTTATCGAGGTTGCCGAGCAACTTTTGGTTCCCGGTGGCAGTTTGTTAGCGAAAATTTTTCAAGGAGGCGATGAAAAGGTCCTTTTGGAACGTCTCAATACCCGGTTTAACCAAACCAAGATTCTTCGTCCCAAGGCCGTACGTGACGAATCCTTTGAAACCTATTTTTTGGGCAAAGGCCTCACGCTGGCGTGATCAGCGCGGCTGGGTTATAGTTGGGGTATAGTGAAGAGCATGAAGCGCCTTTTGGCACCGCTCGTGGCGGCTTTTTTATGGGGCGGCCAACTCCCCGCTCAGAGTTTAACGGGGAATACGGCGTCCCCGACGTCGGGAGTCTTTTTAGAGTCCAACCCGTTAGGGGCAACCATCCTATGGGATGGTCATGCTTTGGGTAGGGCTACTCCTTCGTACCTGTCATCGCTTAAACCAGGTCGGCACACTGTTGTTCTTACCAAAAAAGGCTACCAAAGTTGGTCACGCACCCTAGACCTTGAGGCAGGTAAAATTGTCGTTATTCCCGTTACCCTTGACCCCGCTACCGTCACACTAGCCTTCCCCGAGAACGACCAGCTTTGGCAATCGGGTCAAAGTATCCCGACCGAAGGCAAAGAATTCTCGATCCCCTCGGGGCCCTGGGAACTCAAAACTGTTCAAGGAAAGGTTCATATCGACCCAATTTTTCCTGACCAGGGGCTGTTAGAAGCAACGGCTTGGAGCATACCTGTCCTTTCCACGCTGAGTATTCTTGCCACCTTGGGTGATGCCACCGTCAACCGAGGACAAACTTTTCCGTTTTCACCAGCCACTATTACCAGCTGGGGACTTACCCTGGGGGATGTCGCCTGGGCCTTTAGCCTCAATGCCTCCAAAATTCGTTTTCTTCAAGCCAGTCACGCCATACCAGCCCCCCTACCCCAGGCCCGGCATGTTGCCTCAACCCTCTTTCGCGAAGGCAAAGACCTCTTGTTGGCTGGCAACCTTGCTGCTGCAGCAGCCAATTTTACCCGGTTGACCCATGACTACCCTGATTCTCAGCAAGCTCCGGGAGCCTGGTTTTACTTGGCGCGTATTCATGCCATTCAAGGAGAGCGCACCCTGGCTCTTACGGAATTCCGCTTGGTCGCCGATGTCCTGCAACAATCGACCTACTATGATAAGGCTTGCAAAGCCGCCGCCGACCTTGAGCAAGCCTCTGGTGAAGATATCCAAGCCCTTTATCACCTTCAACACATGGCCTTTCTAGACCCATTATTCTCACGGCCGGAAATTGAACATCAAATTCTGGTCCTCGAAGATAAAATGGGAGTTTCACCATGAAGCGTTTTCTTTTTATCCTTTTTTTGGGAGCAGGCTTAGCGTCGGTTTCTTTGGCCAATTCCTTAGACGCGCTCGATTTGAAGCACATGACACTCCGCCAGGTGTTTGACGCCGCCGCCCAGCAAGTTGCCTCAGGGAGGACACTATCCCCTGCAGATCTTGCCACACTCAAAGAATTGCAACAGAAATATCATGAGTCGGGTGATGAGACAATGGTGCTGCGTACCGAGGCCCTTAGGGATGTCGCCCTAACCAACCATCCACTTCCCCTACAGGTCATAGTAGTTCCCCCACCATCTTCGCTGTGGCACCCCCTTCGCGATGCCAGCCTAGCGGTAACGCTTGCCAGTGCAGCCAGTAGCCTATTCTTCTTTGCTGGTGCACAAACGGCCGGTTCAACCCCGTATAATCAACGCTTGGTCGATGCTGATAAGCTGGGTGCGGGAATCTCTTTGACAACAGCCGTCTTGGCCTTTTTTGCCCTTATTGCCTCGGAATCGCACTTGTAACTTGTAACGCACCCCTAGCAACCCACAAGCAAAACTTTGGGAAACGGCAACCTGAGTGCTATTTTTCGTGCATGATTTCGAGACCAACCCACCCCGGTTCGGGGGGGGTCTGGATAAAGGCGCTAGCCCGTTCAGCAAAGTCTATCGCTAAAGAGTCACCGGGCAGCCAACGGTCAGCAACTTCGAGGAACAAGCCCCTGGCTCGACCGAAGTCGCGACGATAATACGCTTCTAGCCCCGAGTGCCACGTCGCCCATCCGCGTTTTTCTTGGTCTGTCAGGGTTCGTTTGGCGGTGTAAATGTTTTCTCCATGGGTCTTCCCCTTGACGACAACCTTGTCCACCAGCCGACAATACACGTAACGCCCTACCCTTTGATAAACAGAATCAGAGAATAACAGCATTTGCTTATACTTTTTCGTTAAGCCCTCTAAGCGTGACGCCAAGTTGACGTTATCACCAATCACCGTGTAGTTCATTTTTTTCTCGGAACCGATGTTGCCTACCGTCACTTCGCCGTAATTGATCCCTATGCCAATATGAAACTCTTTTTTATCCTTAGCTTTTTGTTCTTCGTTAAAAACTTCCAAGGCCTGTGCCATTTCTAAACCAGCCAAAACGGACAATAGCGAGTCGTTCTCGCTACGAACAGGGGCCCCAAACAGGGCCATAATCGCATCACCAATATATTTATCGACTGTACCGTTACGCGCCACAATGATATCGACCATCATCGAAAAATAACGGTTCAGCGAGGTTACTAACTCATCGGGCCGCATCGTTTCTGAAATCGTTGTAAATCCGCGGATGTCCGAAAACAAGATCGCCACTTGCCGGTTCTCGCCCAACAATGCCGACTCGGGGTTACCCAAAACTTCATCGATGACATCGGATGGCACGTATTTTTGAAAAATATTTCGGATTTTTTGCTCGGTTTTTCGCGCCAAGACGGACTGATAGGCAAAATTCTTAATTTGTCCATAGGCCCGCTCCAACTCGGCCAGCATCAGGTTAAATGTTTGGGCCATTCGACCAATTTCGTCCTGAAACTCAACATCGACACGGCGCGTTAAATTGTTGTCTTGAATAATTTCGCGCATCGTTCGCACCATTTTAGAAATGGGACGGGTGAGGTATGTTGAAAAGAACAGCATGAGTAAGAACGAAAAAATCAACGATCCCGCAAGAATCAAGTAATTTTGCAGGTTGATTTCACGAACACCCTGAAAAAAGGTATCACGAGCTTCTGAAACCACAACATACCAGCCAAACGGCTCAAAAAAGAAAATTTGGGCGACCCGCTCTCGACCTTCAGCAGTAAAGGTTTGCCAGCCTGTTGTTTTTGCTTTCTCCATGGCGTCCAAAGCGGCGAGTTCCCCGGGTAACCATTTGATGGGGCGGGTCGACATCGCGATTTTACCACTGTGATTCAACGCAAAAATGACTTCTGTGTCAGACCGGATCACACTCTTGGCAAAACTCTGAACCGCCTGCTTTGTCACCTCGACGTACTGCGGATTGCCCGTCAGATGGTTCGTTACTAACAAATTCCACTGGCTGTCCGCGTTCTTTTTCAATTCTTCGGCTTTGAACCCCAAGAAGTCAATCGCAACCTTGGTTATCCCGGTTTCGGCCGAAAATACCGCCGCAAACCCTGTTAGCATTAGGGTAGCCGTTAAAAGAGGAAGAACAATCAAGATGATTTTGAGACGGATACTCATTCTTCTGTCAGAATCGGCACTGCCGAAAGCTCTCTGAAGGACTTTATTTCTTATCACTTTTGACCGAAAGTGTGGTAAGACGCTATGAGCAATGCACAGCCCCCGGTTCTAGATTCCGAACACGAGTACATGGAGTCCATGTACAGCGAAGACGAACGACGACAAATTCTCGAAGAAATCGACCAGGTGGCCAACGCTTCCCGGCTGGCGACTACTGATCTCGAGGCTTACAAACCGCGTAAACGGGGCATTTTTTTTCCCATCTTAATCAATGTTTTAGCGTTAGCTCTGATCGCGGGTGGGTGGTTTGCTGCCGATGCATGGTTCAAATCACGCCAACAAAACCTCAGCTTAAAAACCAACCAACTCTTTTCGGCAGAGGGAACCTTGCTCGCCAAGGTAATGCAAGAATCCCAAGCCAAGTTGGCGGCCAAAAATCAAGAGATTCGTTCGATTCAAGATAACCTTGCCCGCTTAGCACAAGAGAAAGAACAGCTAACATTGACGATGAACGCCCAAGTGGACGCCCGAACAAAAAAGCTCAAAGCGGAACTTGAACAACAGCTTGAAGCAGAACGTCGTAAGCTGCTGGCCGAAGGTCTTTCGCCGGCAGCCGTCGATCAGCAACTCAAAGCTCTCGAAGCGAAACAGACGGCCGAGTTTGAACACCAGCTTCGACTTTTCCGGCAACAAGCCCAAGAACAAATTGATCAACGTTCTCGTGAACTAAAAGCCCTACAGGAGCAACTCAACACCGCCCAGGCCAAGGCTTCGGCTAAAGAACGGGCCGCTGAGCTTGTCTCGGAACGACTGGCCACCCTTCAGCAAGAACGCGACGAGCTGGACTTGCTGTTTCGTCAAAGTTCAGCCCTGTATACCAAGCTACACGAGGCCTTTCTTGCAGGTCATTTGATTACTGCTCAAACCGCACTGAACAACTTAAAAGGGCTGTACCGCCACGCCCAACGCTCTGACCTTGCGGCCGTGCGACGCCGAGCCGACACCGGGCTCGAAGTAGCTTCTTCTTTACAAACAGCTCTTGATGCCCTAAAGAGAGGCGGCAAGGACCCCCGTTTTGAAGCATTTTTGAACGGCATGAAGCAAGCCGAACAGGCTAAAGCCGACCAACGCGCCTCCCTAGCCGCTTTGGCAGTGAGTCGTGTTCCCGAAATCGAACAGGCCTTTCAGATCTTACGTGATGAGCAAACACGCCGTGAGCAAGCGCAAATTGAAGCTCTTCTGGCCCAGGCAAAAGCCTTGGCTTTACAAAAAGGTCCCGCCGCAGAGCTCGAACTGCTCCATTCCGGGGTGAGTTCAGTAGCCCTCAAAGACGGCATCAACGCCGCTTGGAAAGCTTATCAAGACGAAATCGCCAAAGATGAAGCCCAGCTGGCACACCTTAAAACTCTTAAGGGCGACCAAAGCAGCAAAACTGCCGACCTAGCCAAACAGGTAGTGGCCCTTTTGCCGTATCAAACCAAGTGGAATGCGTTAGCGGCCCTTTACCACAAGTACCAGGATGCCGCCTTTACCGCGCTAAAAGCCCCCGGGGAACCCAACTTTGATGCCGCGACTAAAGACTTTCTGCAAACTTTTGCCACCGAAGACGCGCAAACGTTGTTTCCGAACTTTGACAGTGCCTTGCTCACCTATAACGCGGGTACCAAACCATACGACCCCACCAAAGTTCGTCACCAGGCTTTTAATGATGTGCTTTCGTTTACCTCGTACCTTCAGGGCAACAACCCTGACGCCCTGGCGGCCCAAGACAAGGCCAATTCGCTTGCTCAAGGTGATAACAAATATCGCGAGGTGCTAATCGCGATACAAAATCTTCTGCAAAAGGGCGCCATCGAAGCTAAGATTGACACCTCGCGCCTTCGGTTTGTCGGCTCAATCGTCAACCTCGATGGCTCTACCGCCGTGATAGAACCTCTGACACGGGTTCAGGCGCACATCGGTCAAACGATCGAAATCCATCATCGTCGTGGAACAGCGGATGACGTGGTTGCCAGGGGCCGTGTGACACAAGCGTCCCCAGACATGGTGATTGCCTCAATTCAGACCGTGGCAGGAGCCGCCTTTTTGCCGTCATCTGGTGACGGTGCCTACCTCGTTGTCCAATAGACGGCTTTCAGGTATGGTGAAGCATCCATGAAACCGGTTGTAATATTTGACCTTGATGATACCTTGATTGTTCAGGACCTCATGACTCGGAGAACTGTAGATTTTTGCACAGCTTTTCTCGGAGTAGATCCCGAAATGTTTTGGAAGGTCTTTCAAAACACCTCACAAGTCGCGTTCGAAGCCCTCCCTTCGTATTCCTGGTGTCGTTCGATCGGCATTAGCGCCCAAGAGGGCCTGTGGGGAGACTTCGGTGGTGCGATTGCCGAACTCAATGCTTTGCGCCGAGATATTCCCCAATACCGCGCCCAAGCCTGGGGACAAGCGCTACAAGAATTTGGTTTTGCTGATTCTGCATTGACACAAACTATCGCCGACGACTTCGCCTCGCTGAGGGGCCGCCGTTATTACGCTTTTCCCGAAGCTCAGACCGTTTTGGCCTCTCTCAGCCCGGCCTGGGATTTTGCACTTTTGACCAACGGAGCGCCCGAACTGCAATGGAGCAAGGTTCACCGCTGTGGTTTAGAATCGTGGTTTTCAAGCGTGACGGTCTCGGGTGACTACGGCATTGGTAAACCTGACCCCCGAATTTTTGACATTGTCCGAGCCAAACACCCCAACGCCCCTGGTTTTGTTATGGTGGGGAATAGCCTAACCAGTGATATTCAAGGAGCAAAAAACGCCAGCATTCCTTGCATTTGGTTCGTACAAGGTGAAGAACCGGTCATACCGAATGTTCGCCCCGACGCCGTGATTAAAAGTCTTAAAGATTTGCCCTCGGTTTTGACTGATGTTTATTCGGGAGCGGTTCCCGCCCTTAAATAAGCCGCGACTTCACTGTTAGGTGCGAAAATGACCTCATCACGGGCCTCCCAGCGGTTGGGGTCGTTTTGGTCGCGTTTGATGACTCCGGCATTCATATCAAGGCCCATGACTCCGCCGCTGTGAAACTCCATGGTCCACCCCAAGTTAGAAACCATAGGGAGACAGGCAGCAAAATCCCAGAGTTTGAACTTGGTCACGGCGGCGCTGTACGAGCCCGAGATCAGTTTTACCAGGTTGTAGACGGTTGATCCTGTGACTTGAATGTAAAACGGCAAACGATAACTGCCCCGTCGAGAAAGCTGTTGGCTAATCGATAACATGCTTCCCTGCAGTAGGTTGGGTGGTGGTGGAGTAAGCTTTTGCGGCGTACCCGGACGGCTTTTCCATAAATCCGGATCACTGCCTGTCTTTTCGCGAAAAACTTGGCCCTTGTTCGAATAGTACAATTCCCCCAAGGCTGGCAAAAACACAGCCCCCTCTTTCAGGACTCCATGACTCATCCACCCTAACGATACTCCCCACGTCGGTAGGCCGTTGGCGTACGGGGCCGTTCCGTCAATGGGGTCAATCACCCAGGCTTCTTGCTCAAAGGCCCGGGTCAAGTAATCCTCGGTTTGGCTTTCGATGGTTTCTTCACCCAGCACAAAAGCCCCAAAAGCGGGCTGGTTGAACTCTGCTGTTAAATAGGCTTCAACCGACCGATCTGCCACGGTAACCAGCGAATGATCTTTTTTAAATTCTCTCACAGGGGCATCGAAATAGGATAACGCAAGACGTCCGCTTTCTAAAAGCCGGGGAAGTATTCGCTCTAAGTCCCACTCTGTCTTCCTTCGTCCTCCTGTATCATCGGGCTTTTTCAAGTTAGCCCGAAATCCAGGCTTCGCAAAGGGGTAAATACGTTTTCGCACAGGGCTTTTTTATGATACAACAAAGCAAGCATGAAGCTTTTCGATTTCGTCTGGTTGGCGATAGGTATTTTGCTTACAAGCGTCACGGCCTGGGTGGTGGTATCCCCAGCCTCTAGTCAGCCTCGGCTAGAAGTTCAGACCGACGCTGGGGTTTGGGTGTACCCGTTAACAACCACACGTACCATCGAGGCTCCGGGGCCCTTGGGCGTCACGGACGTGCAAGTCAGTGCCGTGCTCGGCAAGCCAACCCTGGTATGGGTTTCAGATTCCCCCTGCAAGAACAAAATATGTATCGAGATGGGAAAGATCTCGCGGGTCGGTCAATGGGTGGCCTGTTTACCCAACCATGTCTTTGTTCGCATCAGCGGTACTCCAACCGCCGGGGGGTTAGATGCCACAACCTACTGAACCATCACTCACAAGCACCGACCACCGCAGACTTGTCCCCTTTTTGGGTGCACTATCACTTTTTCTGTCGACCATCGAGTACCTCTTTCCTAAACCGGTTCCTTTTTTTCGTCTCGGATTGGCAAACCTCCCCCTATTAGTCGGGTTAGACACATTCAGCGTTCGTGAGCTTGCCTTACTCTTAGCTCTCAAAGTGGCCGGCCAAGCTTTGGTGAACGGTACCTTGGCCAGCTATGTCTTTTTGTTTTCTCTGGCCGGTTCGACAGCTTCTTTTGTGGTCATGGTCGGCTTACACCGGCTGATACGACATTTTCCTGCGATCAAAAGCCGTTCGTCCCTCGTCAGCCTCAGTTTGGCCGGTGCCTTGGCCAGCAACACCGTTCAAATCTTGCTCTCGATTCAATTTATTTTTGGCCCCACCTCGCTGGTAATCGCTCCCCTGTTCTATGGATTGGGGACAGGCGGCGGCCTGGCTGTGGGTTTATTGGCGCAGACCTTTACCCAGCGGTCACAATGGTGGAAAAAGGTAGCCTATGGCACGAGCTGATCATTTGCACCGCTGGCTAGCACCGGGAACCCGCTTGATATGGGGTTTGGGGTTAATTGCCGTTTTAGCGTTGACGCCCACTTGGCCCGCCAGGCTTGTCTTAACGGCGGTGGGAGCGGTGGCCGCTCTAGCCGCTGGGAAAAAAATCCAGTTTTTGTACTTTGCCTTTCTGGTGCTGTCCGTTACAGTCTTTAACCTCTTTGTCCCGTTTGGCAAAGTTTTGTTCCGTTGGGGAGGCTTTCTTTTTACTGAAGGGGCGTTGTCCGAGGGTTTAGCCAAGGGGCTCACCCTATGCGGCTTTATCTTTCTTTCTTTAGCCTCTGTCAGCCGGTATTTAAAGTTTCCCGGCGCCTGGGGCCAACTATGGGGGCAAACTTTTGCCTTTTATGAACGTCTACTCGAAGTCAAAAAAAAGCTTGATCCCAAAAATTTTTGGTCGAGTCTTGATAACTTGCTTGAGTCAGCCTATCAAGCCCAAGACCCCCCCGCCGAAACGGTTAGCCCCAAGACTTCGCGTGCTGGTTGGCTGTTGATCGCCGTCTCGGCGGTCGGGGCGCTGACCTTGATCCTGCTCGGGAGGACCTCATGAACGACAACCAGCAACCTAAGCTCAACAAGCCCGGATTGATCCTGTGGGCCAGCCGCACCGGTCGTACGTTGCAGGTTTGCCAAACGGTGGAACAAGTGCTGACAGAGGCAGGCATAGCCGTCGAAATGATCAGCGCCGCCGAGTATCAAGAGGATCCCCGCGACCGCCCCTTTCTCATTACGGCCAGCCCCACCTACGGAGTCGGCGACCTGCACCCGCTTTGGGATCGTCTGGAACGAGAATGGCGCCAGTGGGACTTTAAGGGGTTACCAGCGGCGGCCTTGGGTTGTGGCAGTTCTCGTTACCCGGTTCCCTGCGGCGCGGTCGAAATCTTAGAAACCCGCCTGCGAAACCAAGGTGCCAAGATCCTGCTACCGGCGCTTAAAGTCGATACTCTTACGGGCCTCGACCTCACACTGGCCGAGGCTTGGGCCCATAAGTTCATTCAAGCGCTGGGCATACTTTAGACGTTAATCGAGAAAGTGTTCGTTTTGATCGGCCCGGCGATAGGTCACATAGTCCGCGGGACCAAACCACAGAGCTGTCTCGCGAGCGGCATCCACGGCATTGGCCGAAGCATGAATCAGGTTGCGAACGGATTCTCCTACCGCCGCCGTTAGCGCAAAGGTGTGGTGAGCAAAATCACCACGAATAGTTCCTGGCGCGGCCTTGAGCGGTTCTGTAGCTCCGCAAAGGGTTCGAACATTATCAATGGCACTTACGCCTTCAACCACAAACGCCACAACTGGGCCCGAAGTCAAAAACTTGATCAGCGCGTTTCGTACAGCTTCGCCATGCCGGACGGCGATATCTTCGTAGGTATAATGCTGCCCCGCCAAGTCGGCTGAAGGTGTCGTCAACTTGAGGGCGATAATCTTGAGGCCCTTGCGTTCAATGCGCTCAAGAATTTGGCCTACCACACCTCGGCGTACGCCATCGGGCTTTATTAAGCATAACGTTCTTTCCATAGCCTTGTTGTGACGGTTTTCGTAAGCTTTGGCAAGGGTCTGCTTTGACAAGCTCAAGGTTTCAGGAGTAGCTTTCGGCCATGAGAATGCTTCTCGTTTTGATGGCCACCCTGGCCTTCGCATCCTGCACCGGAAACAAACCAGTCTATTTGTACCATGTGACGGCACTCAAGCCTTCCGAGGCTGATCCTCGGCTTGATGAACTGTTCAAACACTGGCCGACCAACGGTCCTGCCGACGACCTTGTTCGTGTTTGGAATTCGTGGCTGGGCAGTCAAAAGACGCCCTTCATTTCAGGTAACCACGTTACCTTTGTCTATTATGACTTTTCGCACCAAGCCAGCGAAGTCGACCTGAAAGCCAACTTCCAAAAAGACGGTCCAGACAAAATGATTCGGTTTCGCCAAAGCCCTTTGTTTTACAAAGTCTATAAAATTTACGCTCCCGAAGATGTAATCTACTCGTTTCTCGTCAAGCAGTCTGGCACTACCCAAAACCAGTTAGACCCGTTTAACCCCTTTGTCAGCGGCAATCCTCCGGTGAACGTGGTCCCCAACCTGAGACAAACACAAACCCGACTCAACCATATTGCCCCTGAGCTTTACCCCCAGCTTCAGGGTATCAGCCTCGAGGTGCTCTTACCCCCCGATTACCTGCGAAATTTGGCCGCTAGCTACCCGGTTCTCTACCTCGCGGAAGACTCTTCGTCCAGCGTTCAGGGAGCAACAGACGACTGGGGCCAAAGCTTTGCCGATTCCTTTACGGCCAATACGCTCAAACCCATGATTGTCGTCAAAATTCCGGCTCACGAAGTCAACTCAGCGAGCTTTGCTCGTGACCTTTCGACGTTTGTCAAACCTTGGATCGACGCCCATTATCGCACGCTTGCCGACCCTCCCAATACCATACTGGCAGGTTGGGGTACCGCTGATCAGCCTGTTCGCCAAGCTGGTCGCACTGATCAAGGTGTTGTGGGCCGTACCTGGGTCTCGGATGAAGGTCCGGGAAGTATTTCGCTACTCATCCGCGCATTGGCCACACTCTTTCCGGGAGCCCAACCGTGAGCCGCTTTGACCTGATCGAGTTCCTTGATGCGTCTCCGGTAAGTGTCTATGCCGCCGATAACTTGGTTCAACTGTTCCAAGACCAAGGCTGGCAAGCCTTAGAACCGACTCACGACTGGGTTTTAGAGCCCGGAGGAGGCTATATTTTCCGCTGGGGCCCTGGTTGTGTTGTGGCTTTGACTGCGGGTGAGGCCCCGACAGGCTGGAAGATCGCTGCCGCTCATACCGATTCCCCGGCGTTAAAACTCAAGTTAAATGCCCACCAAGCCCTTCCCCACGGTTTGCACCGCTGGGGTGTCGAGGTCTATGGCGGCCCCTTACTCGCGACCTGGACAGACCGTACCCTAGGGGTGGCAGGACAAGTCTGGTACAGCGCCGAATCAGGCCCCCGCTCTCGGCGATTGCGGACCGAGGGTCTTGCGGTCATCCCCAACCTGGCCATTCATTACAATCGGGACGCCAATAAAGGGACGGCTTTAGACCCTCAAACCCACCTCAGTGCCCTAGCCGACGTTCCGTCCTTTACCCATTGGAAGGACTGGCTCTCGAGACGTTTATCAGAAGACCCCGAACGCTTTTTAGCGGCTGATATCTTTTTATACGACACCCACGGTGCACACCTTGGGGCTTCGGGACTGTTGCAATCGGGCCGGTTAGATAATCTAGCAGGGTGTCACGCGATAGCGGAAGCGCTGTTGAACTCGACGTCCACCTCGCATGCTTGGCGGCTCGCCCTCTTTTTAGACCATGAAGAAATCGGTTCTCGCACTGCCTGGGGTGCCGATTCTGGTCTACTACCCCGCCTTTTAGAACGTTTGAATCGAGGATTCAGTACCGCCGACGCCTTCCGTCAGCAAAACTCGTCCTTTTTGGTCAGTGTCGACGCCGCCCATGGGCTACACCCCAATTTTGCCGACCGCCACGATAGCACCTACGCACCTGCCCTAGGAGGTGGCCCTGTTCTTAAAGCCTCTGCCCGTCATAGTTATGCCACCACTGCCGAGACCGAGGCCCGCTTTCGATGGATGACCCGCGCCTACGAGGGCCCTTGGCAAGAGTACATCATGCGCTCCGATTTAGCGCCCGGCAGTACCGTGGGACCGCTTTTAGCCGCCTCAGCGAATCTGAACGCCGTCGACGTGGGTATTCCGTTATGGGCCATGCATTCTGTCCGTGAAACAGCACACCAGGCCGATCAAAATCACCTCATCGACCTGTTAACCGCCTACTGGCGTTGAAGGGTTACCGCTAGGTTGCGGGCTAGGCGAACGACCGCATCTGGCAGGGTGATCTGTCGTCCCCAGGATTCCCACAATCGGCCTTCCTCTTCAACTAAGGCCAGCACAGGATCTTTTCGGGTCGTGAGACGTACCAAAAGGGCGCGCATCTGGTAGCCTTCTTGCAGAGCAAAATTAACCGTAGAGCGAAGCAACGACAGCTCTTGAGTTTGCGTCATCAAAAGGCGGTTTAGGCCGGGAACCAGAAAGATATCTTCTTCTTTTTTTGCCTGCTCACCGGATATTTCTCGTCGATCTGAGGCGAGAAGTTCTTCGTATTGTCCCCGGAGCGCACCAACGATATCCGAAATGCGCCTTTGAAAGTTCGCTAAAAAGCCAGCGGCCCGATCATCGGGAATCTTTGGGGACAGCTGTTTAAATTGGTCGTACTCTTTTTTGTAGAGCTGGACCTCCATCAAAATTGTTTTGACCCGTGAGTCCTTGGCCAATTCGGGGTTAGCATTGAGTCGTGCTGTAACTTCGCGGACAATATCTTCTAGGGGTACCGGGGGGGCTCCACCCGAGCTGGGGGTATTATCACCCCCCACGTCTCGTTGAGGACGCAACTGTCCTAAGGCAAAAAGATATTCGAGACTGTTAACGTAAATCAGCTGGCGCAGTACGAGCTCACGTTCCTCGATATCTTGCCCCGTAGGAGTCTGAAACTCCAAACGAGTCAAAAAGCTGAACACTGACTGAATCAACTTGCGCTTGTATTCGACGGTTCCGCCCAAGGTACAGGTGCGAAGGACCTTGGCCTCGGCGCTCAGACCCTCCTGCTCTAGCTTTAAATATGACTTCAGACGTGCCGGTGCAGTGAGCTTTTCGCGGATATCGATCCAATCGGATGTGACTTTCTTGTCCAGAAGATCCATTTGGCCAGTATACAGAACTTTTCAAAAAGTTTTATCAATTTTTGGCCCCAGATGCCCTGAGAATTTGTGGCAACACCCACAATTTTTGCCTATACTTTCACAAAAATGAACTGAACCCGACTTTTTGGCAGGACTACCTGCCCTCGTACGCCAGCGGCTGGTGGCCGCCGTTAATACGCTTCAACGTTAATGGGCCAACACGCTAAGGATCCCCGTGGCAAAAATCAGCGCGAGCATTAACCAATACAAAACCTGGTTCACCCCGCGAAGACGGTAACGACCCATCAGGTCGGCGCGGCGAGCTAAAAGTCCAAGAATCACGGCAGGTCCTGCTAAAACAAAAATTTGAAAAACCATCATTCCCACAGCGAAGTTGATCAAATTGTACGTAAAGAACAAGACTGTCAGGGCGGCGGGGATCGATTCCGCTAAGTACAACGTAAACCATCGGTGACGCCCCCAGCCCAGTGCTTCAGTAACGCCCCAGCAGGACCCCAACGAAATAACGATTAGGGCAATAAACGACGCTGTAATCAGCCCAATCCCAAAAAGGTAAGGTGCCCAGCTCCCCGCCACAGACGAAAGCCCCAGCGATAAGACGCGAGGGTTGTCGAATTGCAGAGCATGAGCGTTAACCCCTATTGTGGCCACCAGAATGGCGACCATGATGATTTCAGAAACAAGGGCCCCCACGGCAGTTTCAACACGAATAGCCCAAAGGTTCTCGTGCCCCGTTCGCTTTTCGGCAGTCGCCGAGGCCTGATAAAAGAGCATAAACGGCATGATAACTGCCCCAACATTGGCGGCTAACAAAAACAGAAAGCCCGGAGACAGATCGAAATAAAATGGAGTAACGGTTAAATGAGGATGAGGTGTCAAAAACGCGGCGACTATCCAAGCTCCGGCAAAAATTACCGAAACCACAAACAACGGCTTTTCGACCTGTTCGTACTTTCGTCG
The DNA here is from genome assembly GCA_013044245.1 of Spirochaetales bacterium. Classification (GTDB taxonomy): domain Bacteria; phylum Spirochaetota; class Spirochaetia; order JABEVK01; family JABEVK01; genus JABEVK01. Next base: position 15,226 of record JABEVK010000042.1, read on the forward strand.
AAACACAATCAGCAGGTGAAATAAAAAAACTATCGGCACCGATATCCACGGTGAAATTCCAAAGATTTGAAATCCGATGGCTGCCCCGGTGTATTCAACGATATAACTGACGATATCGACTACCGCCATAGGAATGGCCGCAAGAACAGCGATGCGCTTGCTAAAGTGTTCGCGGATCAGCTCGCCTAAGCCCTTTCCGGTAACTGCACCCACTCGGCCAGCCACCTCTTGAATCAAAAACAATGGCACGGTCAGGGCCATGACGAACCAAATAAGTTTGGTCCCGTATTGAGCGCCGCTCTGCGCCGCAGTGATAACGCTGGCGGCATCCACATCGGCAATCATGACCAGCCAAGCCGGTCCCCACACTTTAAGAAGGTTCCAAAGCCGAAACTTGGCAGTTTTCTCGACAGCGACGTCCATCACCTACTCCTTGTTGCAAGGTAACACCAAAGCGGCGTAGTTGGTCAAGAGTTAATCTTGATTAACTTTAACATTCTGGATATCTGGTTCTCACAGTGCTACAATATTGGTATCCGAAAGGCCCTGGTGCCCGCGGGGTTAAGGAGTACGTCATGGCTTTTAAGCGACGCATTATTTACGCACTTGGTGCTTTGAGCCTTTTTGCTTCGTGTTCTTCGCCTGTTTCATCGGTCACCATCAAAGCAAAACCTACGGTCTATGCCTCGCTTGGACAGTACAGTTATCCGGTTTCGAGCTACATCAACCCCAGCAAGATTGAATCGTTGATGGGCAATCCCACGGGGTTGTCAGTCTACAATTACCAACCCACCCCAACCGGCTCAGGCACAGCACCCCAAGAGTACCTTTTTCACTACCCTTTGCTTTCGGTTCCTTTGAACGTGGGCAGTAATATGACAAACCTGAACCTCGCCAGCCTGATCAATACCAAAATTCCAGCCCAAAGCTTTGCCATCCCCGCGATTAACCAAACCATGAACATTCCGGCGACCTTCGATGTCAATGCGGTGCTGAGACAGGCCGTCAACAGCGGGTTAACTGCCCAGACGGCAACCATAGGGGAAACCGGACTATCGTCACCGCCACCAGCCACCGTCACTATCCCTTTAAGCATCTCGTCATTCAGCACGGTAACGGTGGCGACGGGAGCGCTGAACTTGACCTTTGGGGCGGTCAGCGGCGCAAGCCCGGGTTTTACTCTCACCATAACCCAAATATCCTTGGTTGCCGGTGGCCAAACCCTCAGTAGCACGGCCTCGAGCCTCAATTTGTTGACCGGAGGTACGGCTACCTTGCCCTTTGCGGCGTCTACAACTCTGACCAGTTCGTTTAATGTGGCGCTGACGGTGACCACTTCGGGCGGTACCACCGGCCACCAAGATACTTTTACCATGCAAGCCGCATTATCAAATGACTTTACCATTTCGTCCGCTAGCGGCGTGAATTTTTCAACCTCGATCCCCGTTCCCGCCACTTCCTTTCCTTTTAACCCAGCGAGCAACTTCGTCAGTGCCACGGTAGCGCCCTCGCAAGGCCAGATGATCATCACCCCCGGTGCCTTGCCTTCATCCTGGACGGGCTTTACACAAAGCACTTCGGTCAGTATTTCGCAGCCGGCGGGCTTAAACCTGAATCAGAACGGTAGTGGTCCACTCACCTTGGATCTTTCGAACCAAACCATCAGCGCAAGCACCATCAGCCTTAGCGGATCCACCACCGTCAAGGCCGTTAATGCGACAATTTCGGGGCTGAGCGGACCCGTCACCTTAACCAGCAGTGCCGCCATCACCGTCGGTCAATTTTCTAGCGTCGTTGTCACACCTGGTTCGTCCTTTGTCCCCAGTACCACCGTCAACTACAACTTACAAACCAACCTTAGCGCCCAGCAGTTCCAGATGTGGCAGTGGGTGAACTGGATCGACTTTACCGGCTTAGGCTTTAGCTTGAGTTTCACCAACAACCTCCCCGCCGGTAACGATATGAACATGACGATCAATTCGCAGGCCTTTGGGTTGTCTCAAACACAAGCCTTGACTTCGAACCAAACAACCACGACGAGCTTTTTGAGCGGCAGTACGACCACACCGTACCAGTACGTTCCGTCACACAATTATGGGGCCGGGGCTTGGGTAATCGACCTCGCTGTCACGTTACAACCCAAAAGCTGGAATGCCGCGACAGGGGAGCTTACCCTTTACAATATCTCGCCCGGCTCAACACTAAACTTTTCAGCCACGTTGACGCCGGTAACGAATTGGAGCCAAGTCAATATTAGCCCACCAGCCTCAGGATTCAGCGGTACTTACCCCACCAGCGGCAGTGTGGACCTTAGCGGTTTAACCAAATACCTGGGGAGCAATTTTACCTTCCCCATCATCCCTGCTTATGTCTACCTGAGCGGGATCGACCCGACAAAAATTTCAGGGATGAACGCTACCGTGACGGCAGAATACACCAACGCCGGTGTTCTTACGACAACCTATTTGTTGGGAACATCGACAAGTCCCTCTAGCATCACCATGTTGTCCCTGCCACCGACCTTTCCGCCCGACGGCAGTACCTTGACCGGATATCCCCAACCGGTTAGTGCCACAATTAGTGACCTGAGCCCCCCTTTCAATGCCAAACCCACCGACTTGGTGCTAAAGTACGACCTGAGCATGGCTAGTATCACGCTAACCCCGAGCGACCTAACCAGCACATCGGACACAACGCTTTCAGTGGGCATCGCAGTACCATTTCCGTTGCAGTTTATTATCCCCGCCAGCGGTGCAAGCCTTAACTTTAACAGCGGGACCTCTGACTTCTTTGGCCGCACCAGCCCCACGAGCAACACCGTCGATAACCTGCTTGGTCAGCTAACTTCGGTAACGGTAGCCCTCAACCTCGACAACACGACGGGACTAACAGGTTCAGCGGTGTTTTCGGACAGTTCGGGCTTTTCAAAATCTTTGACACTGGTCACCGGGCTGAGTACCGTGCAGTTACAGCTTACACCAGCCGATATCTCTCATATCATCAATACGATTCCGTTTGCTCCTTCGCTTCAGGTAACCCTAAACACCAGCGGCGCCGCCGAGACTGTAACACTACCTGCCAATGGAATTTCGGGCACGGCTTCAGTAACGGCAGTAGCCGATATTAATCAGACCTACAACTTTTAAGGGATGCCGCATGAAAACCTTTTTTCTGAACGCATTGTTTTTGTTACTCATGCTTGCCCCGACGTCCTTGTGGGCGGACTGGCCGGACCGTGTTTTTGAAATCTCGGTGTTCAACGAAGCTCGACTCAGTAACAACTACTTTCCGGTAACGGCGTTCTTTAATAACCCTTTGGTCATCGATTTGAACAATATGGCTCAAGCCCTTACCGCCGATGGGTTAGTGATCTCGGCTTCTGCCAGCAACCGCATCGAAATCAACCTAGCTCCCACCCCCCAAGTCAAAGCGGGCCTTTTTTGGGGTTCAGAAATCTATGGCTTTACCACAGTACCCGACGCGCTGATAGCGTTATTGGCAAACGGGACGGGAAGCTCAGGGTCAACCTCCACCGGGTCTTGGAACCCCCAAAACTTTAAAGGAGACGTCTTTGCCGATATGGGGGCCTGGGCTGGCTTTCACTGGGGAAAGTGGCGGCTCACCGTACGACCAGCCTACTATATTCCCCTGTTACACATTGACGATATTAACGCCTCGTATACCGTAAGCACGTCTGCGCTAACAGGTACCACCGCGACAACGCAAGCCAGCATTCCTATTTATAGTGTAATTCCGTTGCCTAACTCGTCAACAGTCGGCACTTACTCGCCCATGAGTTCTGTGCAATTGGGGCAAATTCTTGGGACGGGGGGCATCGACCTCTCAGCTGACTTGCAGTATGAGCTATTCCCTTGGTTGACCCTGGGGGGACGCTTGGTGAACTTTCCGATTCAACCGGCCCGCCTCGACCAAGGTTCGATTTTACAAGCCACCGAAACCCTTACGACAGTAGACCCATCGACCAATTCGGGGAGTCCCTTTAAAACCACCTCGACAAGCTCCTGGACCCAAGCCCTGGGGACGATCAGTTTGATTCGTCCCTTTGAAGCACGGGCTGTGGTTTCGTTGTACCCATTCAGTGATCCCTGGTTGGCCTTCACCCCCAGTCTTGGTGTAGGGGTTTGGAACGGCATTTACCTCAACGGCGGCCTCAAATTGCTCATTGATGGACGCCATTGGGCCCACCTGAGTTTTAACTCTGACTACCAGTACGGATTATGGAGCCAGACTGTCGGCATGGGCTTCAATGTTCGTCTGTTTGAAGTGGATTTAGCCGTGGGCGGCACCTCCACCGACTTTGTCCAAAGCTTCACGGACGGCGTCATAGCCGCCGTTGACGTGAAGCTGGGCTTTTAACGAAAGTTGGACTCTATTCCGAGTCTTTACGGTTGCACGGCATTAAGAATCGCCGACTCGAAGGTGCGACTTACCCGCCCGTAGAGCTTAAAGTCACCATAGTCATCCCAAAGTGCCATCGAGATTCCATCGGCCCGGGCTAGTTGAGTCACCTGAGTATACCAGGCGATGCGTGAGCTCGGGTCGGTACTCATACCGTTGTAATGAAGGGTCACACCGTATTCTCCCATATACAAGGGAACATTGTTTTGCTTCCCCCAGGCGGCGGCGGTATCCAGCTGTCCTTTCATCGAAGCGATATCGTCCGACGACCCCCAGGTTCCTGACGACTGCCCGGCAAACGACCAGGGATTATAGTTGTGGAACGTGGCGATCAAGTACGGACCCCCGACCACTGAATCAACGGGCAACGAAAAGGTCCCGCTTACCAACGATGATAAGGAATTCCATTGATTGGCCCCCACAATCACCACCCGAGTGGGGTCGTACTTACGAATGATATCCAAAATATCCTGGTTGAGCACTTTTAAATCGGCATTGGTCATTCCGCCGGTTGAGCTACCAGCAGGAGGCTGAGGTTCGTTCAAAATTTCGAATACAAGCTGAGGCGGCCAACCTGCAAAATGCTGGGCAATCTGCGTCCACAGGGCTTCGAAGCGTGGCAACTGAGCTGTCATCGCGGAACCTGTCAGAGTGCGAATCCAGTTCTCGTGGTGGGCGTTGATGACGACGGTTAACCCAGCATCAATGCCCCAACCAGCGACCTGATCGACTCGAGCCAAAAAGCCGGGGTTGATCGAATAGGGGCTGGTTGCACTTAAGCGGTCCGAAGGGTTCGACGCCATGCCCCAAGTAATTGGGATGCGCACAGAGTTGAAGCCCAGTTTCTTATAGTCGTCAAAGAAGGCCTTTTGGGCCACCACTCCGTTGGTCCACGAGCCTTCATCCCCCGGCCAGGCGTCTAAGTCGTTACCGAGGTTGATTCCAGTTCCCAACCAGGAATTAACCTGAGCCGCCGACGGCACTGTGGTATTCACGGTTACCGTGTAAGTTGACCCATCCGACACTTTATAAGTCACAGGCGATGAAAAGTCCTGAGGCCCGGTAGGGGACACGGTTAGTCCCGTCGCCGTGACCATGGAGGGGGTAAGGCTGGTGACACTGGTTCCTGGGGGCAGGTACAGGGTCACAGCATGAGTGAAGCGGTTTACCACCGCCCGATAGTTGACACTCTGCACATTCACCGAAAAGCTAACGAGGCTTTCGGGAAGCGGGCTAGCACCCGTCACCGGGGCATACGAGTCCGCCACAGAGTGAGACGAGGCTGTCACCGTCGAACAGGCGGTAACCAGCCAAACCAATGATAACGCCAACAAGATATGTTTCATAAAAAGGATTGTAAATCGATTTCCTAGAGTTGACCAGCAAAATCTTCGCTAATCAGTGAGACCCTTACCGGCAAAAATCCGCTCGCGGTGCTTCTCGATGCGGGCTAGCCGAGTCTTGGATTGTTTGGGTTCGCCAAAGTGCAGCAAGTACGCCCGTTGCCGTCCGGGGGTGAGGGCACGAAAAGCCTCGGCAAACGCAGGCTCCGCATCCCATTGCTCTTGCAACTCGTCAGGGACAGGAAAGTCTGCGGTGGGTTTAAAGGAGACCTTTTGGCCTGACATTTCGACAGCAACCGCCTCACGGAAGTAGGCTTTGAGCACTTCTTGCCGCGAAGCGATCTCGTCAAGACTGGTAAAGCGAATTTGACGGCTGGCCTGAACATTCTCGGTTTGAATAATTAGCAGGTTTTCAGGATCCTTCATCAAAGCCCCCTTAAAGAACAGCAAGGCGCAGTAATCCTTAAACCCATGAATCAAAACGATATTTCGATCGTTAAGCGTGTAACAGGGTTGGCCCCACTTAATGGTTTCATCCAGGCCACTCGAAAGTGCCATTTGGCGCAACAAGGCAAACTCTGCTGTCCAACGGCCAGCTTGCTCGATCAAAGCATCTACAGCGGGATTCATAGCCCCCCCTCAGGCGCAAGTATAGCCACAGCCTCTGGTAAAAAGATACAGACTGATGCACGGCGGCCACTACGCTAACTTAAATTTCGGAAGTGCTGAATATAGCTTTCAGCAAGGCCTGTAACCTCTATTCAGGAGGCCCGCCATGACAGAAGTTCAAACCCCATCACAGATCCAGCAGTGGGAAACCAAAATTAACCAACACCTACGGCAAAGCCTTACCGTTACCGTAGTGACGCTGGCAATGGTTTCGCTTACCCTTAGCCTTTGGCCCGCCTACTCTTTGGTAAGTCTGATGCTTTTGGTCGGTGTTTTCTTGGGAAAACTCACCAAAGACCTCAAAATCTTGCTAAAATACGGTCCTTTCATGAAGCCCCTGATGCAAGGCCCACTCCCCCTTCCTCTACAACGCTTCGTAGAAGAGACTCTGTTAAAAAAGATCACAGTCGCATTAGTCACCGGCCTTTGGGGAACAGCCGCTGTGTGGCTATGCTTGGTGAGGTAAGGCTGACCTGACTCCCTATTTCACCCCACCTGACGTGAGGACGATCAAGGCCACTACACCGTACCGCACACCTACCCTCCATACGTCAACTTGATAACGAAACTCTTCTTGGTGGCATAATCATGAAGGTGATTTTTTTTGCGAAAAGGATTTGACGGATCTTAGTATAATGAGCCCAGGTTTTCGGACAATTTGACGACGATCTGATCAGTAGAAACCTTCTTCCCCAAGAGGGAAAAGGAAGGCCGGTATTTGTCAACGTAGATGGCACCTGGTCGGTTCGATTTTTGATATAATTACGAGGCCCTGTTGAGCACGACAACGGATTGGACTGCTATTCGGCGA
>JABEVK010000043.1 GCA_013044245.1 Spirochaetales bacterium
ATTTTTTCGGCACCTGGATTTTGTTTGACTTCAAGAATCTTTGCTACCCGCAGATCAATTCTTTGGCGAAATAAGGCTTCGGGGGTTTCGGTTTTTGGTTCCAAATTTGACTCCTGTTTTGACTGCTGGGCGGCCTGAGCCTCACGCTCTTTTTGGCTACCGGCAAACTTGGCCTGCCAGCGGGTAATATCATCATCTTCTAACTTTTGAAACAAAATTTCGGGGGCTTCGATTTTTGTTAAACCGTCCCATAGCGCGATACGGTCCCAGTCCCAAGCGGGAACGGGGTCGAGGCCGAGAAAGCGGGCCACCCGGGCGCTGGTGGTAGGAAGAAACGGCTGAATCAAAAAGGCCAAATCGCGCACAAGGTAGAGCAAATCATGAAGAAGTGCGGCCGCTTGCTTGGGGTCGGTTTTGATGAGTTTCCAGGGTTCGGCGTCTTGAAAGGTCTTGTTACCCAGATCAGAAAGTTCCAGGATGCCTTTGAGGGCGTCGCGCAACTCGGCCTTTTCAAAGTGGTCGCGAATGGCCGCTTGGGCTTGTTGCGACTGTTGCCGCAACGCCGACTCGCCAATGCCAGGGGGAACTTCAGCACCCCAGTTTTTGCGGCTAAAAGTCAGGGTGCGGTTGACGAGGTTGGCAAAGTTGCCAATCAAATCGGAGTTCACGCGTTCTTGAAAATCCTTCCAAGTGAACAGCGTGTCGCTTTTTTCGGGGCGATTGTAAAACAAGTAAAAGCGCCAGACATCGGCGGGGATACCCGTGTCGACAGCATCGGTGCCAAAAACCCCTACGCCTGCCGATTTTGAAAACTTTCCGGCTTCGTAGTTGAGGTACTCGGTGGAACTCATGGTGTGCAACATGGTCCAAGGGCGGCCTGAACCCAGTAGCGACGACGGAAATACCACCGTGTGAAAGGGAATGTTGTCCTTTCCGATAAACTGGTACAATTCGACCTGGTCGGGGTTTTGCCACCAGGACTTCCATTCGGGAGTCAAACCGGCTGTCATCGAGATATAGCCAATCGGGGCGTCGAACCACACATAAAACACCTTGTCGCGAAACCCATCCTTGGGGACAGGAATACCCCATTTGAGGTCGCGGGTAATGGCTCGGGGTTTAAGCCCATCACGGATCCAGGCTTCAGTCATCTTGACGGCATTACGAGCCCACGGTGCTTGAGCCTTGGCCAGCCAGGCTTCGAGCTTGTCTTTGAGCTGGGGTAAATCGATGTACAAGTGTTTGGTTGGCCGAATTTCGAGCTTTTCGCCGGGGGCCAACGGTGTCCATGGTTCAATGAGGTCGGTGGGATCTAAAAGTTTACCGCAGTTTTCGCATTGGTCGCCCCGGGCTTCGTGATAACCACAACTGGGGCACGTGCCACGAACAAACCGATCGGCCAAAAAAAGGCTCTTCGAAGCTAAATATAATTGTTCAATCGTTTGCTCAAGAATGTAACCGTTGGCTTCCAAATCTAAAAAAATACTTTGGGTCACTTCGGTCTGTTCGGGAGCACTGGTGCGCCCAAAAGTGTCAAAGGCAATACCGAACCACTGGTAGATATCTCGGTGAATGGCATGAAAACGGTCGCACAACTGTCGGGGGGTGATGCCTTCTTCAAGAGCGCGGGTTTCGGTGGCTGTACCATATTCGTCGGTGCCGCAGACATAGAGGGTTTCGTACCCGGCCGAGCGGCAGTACCGCGCAAACACGTCGGCCGAAAGAACCTGAATAAGGTTGCCCAAGTGAGGAATATTGTTGACGTAGGGGAGGGCTGAGGTAACAAGGCGCCGTTTCTTCATAAAGGCGATCATAGCGAAAACAAGAATTTTGGGCAATCAAAGGTTCGTGCTAGGTCATAACAGGGGCGTGCCAGATTAAGCTTACAAGTTGACAAGATTGTGATTATATCACGACGACTTTGAGGTTATATGTGAATCACTTTGTGATTGTATCTTCAGTGAAACGTGATTCAAAACTTTTGTGATACAATCACAATCGATTTTGAGGGTGTCGAGGAGATAATTTTCTCTAAAATTATCTTTTAAAATGCTCGGGTTTGCATTAAAATTCTCTAGAGGCTTTGTGGGGGAGACATAAGGTGGAGACGTGGTTTGCGCCCGCTGAGCGCCTGTCTAACGACGAATGGTCACAACAAACGCGTCTCTTGACCGAGAATGCGTTAGTAAAAATTCTCTTAGCATCGGTGGGTGGGTACCTGGTCATCCTCAACTCTCAGAGGCAAGCGGTGTCTGCCAACGTGGAATTTTTACGTATGCTGGGCATTCCAAGCCTCGCCGCCTTTCCGGGACAAAGGTTTGGGGAACTTCTTCGTTGCCAAAACTCTGACCTGATGCCGGGTGGGTGTGGAACTTCACCGGGCTGTGCCAACTGTGGTGCGCTCTTGGCTACCCTCGAGTCGATATCAACTAGTAGTTCTGTCACCTCGGAGTGTCGAATCTGCCGTTTCGAGCACGGGGTTCACCGGACGTTGGACTACCGTTTAAAAGTTAGTCCGCTCCCGGTGGGAAACGAAATGTTCACAGCCTTAATCTTTTGGGATATTAGCCAAGACAAACGGCGCGAGTCGATGGAGCAGGTTTTTCTGCACGATGTTCGCAACCTGTTAGGGGGTTTGAGCGGGTTGGGGGAACTGTTAACGCTCAAAAGCGGTGATGAAACAGCGGGGTTGATGGTTAGGCTTTCGCGGCTTTTAAACCGGGAACTTGATGCGCAGAACCTGCTTAGACGGGCTGAAAACGGCGATTTTTTGGTTGATCTTAAGCCGATTTTGGTAAGGGACCTTTTGGCTGACCTAGAAAGTATCTTTGCCGAACACCCCTGTGCCACCGGGAACATGTTGTGTCCCCTAGTTGTCGGGCCTGAGGTGGTTCACTCTGACCCAGGAGTCTTGACGCGCATTTTGGTAAATATGCTCAAAAATGCCTTTGAAGCTTCGACGGCGGGCCAAACCGTCATCTTGAGTCTAGAACCCGAAGAAGGTGGACTTTTTGTCGTTCATAACGAAGGCGTGATTCCCGCCGATGTTGCCGTTCATGTTTTTGAAAAGTCTTTTAGCACCACGGGTGAAGCGGGGCGTGGCTGGGGGACGTATTCTTTGCGGTTGTGGGCCGAAGGTTTTTTGAAAGCCAAAGTTTGGTTTACCTCGGACCCTGGTCGAGGAACCTCGTTCTACCTTAAGTTGCCCTCGGTCCAGTCGCCTAGCTTGCCCCAATCAGACAACGGAAGCTCCGAGCCCCAGGTATAGCTGGCTGGCCGTTCAGGTGACGATAAGTTCTGGCTTGCCCAGGCCCTCAGTTGGGCATCGAAGTCGGAGCCGGCCTGCCCGATAGGGACAATAAAGGCTTTTAGTCGGCCGTTCGAGCCCAGTCGTACAGCGGCTTTGGCCACTAGTGGGCAATGCAAAAGGGCCTTTTGAACCTGATTCGGGTTGACATTGACCCCGCCGATCGAGACAACAAAGTCCTTTCGCCCGGTAGGCCGTAGGGTGTCCGCCGAAACAAAGGTCACATTGTCAGGAATTTCAAAGCTCTCTTGTTCTTGTTCATCGTTCCGTTTCAGCCGATTGTCTGTCCACACCCACCAGGGCAAAAGTCGAAAACCCTCGTCGGGCTGGGTTCGCCAACCGATACCCGCCGTTTCGGACGAGCCAAACACTTCAAGAAAGGTTGCACCTTGTGCGGTCAAAAGCCGGGCGTCCTCATCGGGAAAAGGCGCTGATGATAAGATAAACTTGGTCCCTGCCACGGGGAGGCCCCGGGTTAACCATAAGTGAAGTAAAAACGGGGTTGTGACCACGACGTCGCCCGTTTGCCACCGGGGAGCTACCAAGTCTAGTTCACTCACTTCTACCGAGGCGACTTCACTCACTAACCACGTCCAAATCAAACCATAAATATGATGCGAGGGAACGGCTTTTACCAAACGGCTCTGGCTCGTTACAAAACACTGCGAGGCAAAAAACTCAGCTTCTTTGGTCAACCAGCTCCAACGGTGAGTTGTTTTTTTGGGCGTTCCCGTTGTCCCTGAGGTTAAAAAGCTTACCCGGGGCACCATTTGCCGAGCCTGTTCAAGAATTTGTGCCCAACCTTTGAGCGAGCGGTAGGCTAACAAAAGTTCCTCTAGCCCAGCCTCTCGCAGGTGAAAGCGGTCGGCCAGCAGACCGGCTAGCTCGACAAGTTCTAAAGAGTCTAAAAACAGGGGCGCTTTTTCAAAGAGCGCTTCAGGGCTCCCCGTCGGTTCTACCCAACCGTGCCTAAGCCGTTTGAGCTCCGCGAGTAAAAAATCCCTGGCGTATCTGAGCGCCCCTGACATGCGAACTTCCCCTGAAACCTTTTGGTCGTTAGATCCGTTTGACAAAGATAAAGTAATCAGTACCGGCAACGGCTTTCATCATATGAACCTTTACCTTGGTCGGTTTCATGTTGTAGTCAAACGTGTATTCAAAAAGTGTGTCCAGTTTGCCCGATTTTACACCATCTTGAAACTTTCCAAAGAACTCAGGGCGGTTGGTGCAGGGGGCCACCTCTTTGAAGAAGTTCTTGCCCAAGACAGCCTTGGGGTCGCGCCCAGTAATGGCCCCCTCAACCGCGTTATACTGCAGAATAGTGCCATTGATATCGACTTTGACGGCACCAAAGGCCAGCTTGTCGACATCGGCATTACCCATCTTCGACAGCACATTGGCCAGATCGTTAGACTCAAAGCTTAGGACTTCCATCTTAACCTCCTTGGTTCCTAAATACTGTATTTCCCTTTAAGGGTGTACCTCAAATTGGGGCACACCGAGTTCAGCGGAAGGGGGGCCCCACAGGTAACCTTGAGCCAAATCAGCACCCTCGTTGGTTACAAAGGCCAGCTCTTCGGATGTTTCTACCCCTTCGGCTAAAAGCTTGATGCCATTCTCACGAGCAATGGCAGCTAAGGCTCGAAAAACGGATTGTTTGACGGGGTCGCGCTCAATATTGCGAATAATCTCGAGGTCTATTTTTATGATGTCAGGCCGAATCTGTACCAGACGGTTGAGCGAGGAATAGCCACTCCCCACGTCGTCGAGGGCGATCTGAAAGCCGTTTTTTCGATAAAAGGTGAGGATTTTTTCTAGGTGATTCCAATCATCTACCTCTTCAGTTTCTATCACCTCAAAAACCACCCGATCGGGAGTAATCCCAAGCTGATGAGCTAGCCCTACGGTACTTTCCAGGCAAAAAATCGGGTCGTAAATGGCTGTAGGAACGAAGTTGATGAAAAGCTTGGTTTGCACAGGGAACCTTGCAGCGCTTCTTAAGGCGCTTTGGCGGGCTTGGCGATCTAGGTTGAACAACAACCTGTTTTCTTTAGCGGCACCGAACAGTCGTGAAGGGGGAATCAAAGCACCGTTCGCCTCTTGGCCGCGAATCAGGCATTCATAGCCGAAAAGCGTCTGGCGTGGTAAATCCCAAATAGGGTGAAAATGGCTTACCAGGCGGTTATTGCTCAGAATATCGATGAGAAAACCCGCGTTGGTCAAAGACTCCCAGCGTGCAAGGGTACGAATTTCTACGTTGGGACTAAGTGCAAAACTCGAACCTGGGGTAAACAGCAGTATCGTGTCTTGCTTTTCGAGTGCGGTCCAGGCAGAAAATTGTAAAAGGGAGCTTAAAAACTCGGCAAAGGATGGTACAAAAAAAGCCTGGTCTGTTGAGGTAACTTCACCTTTGGTCGCTCCCGCTAAGGCTTGTTCAACCTTGGCCTTGATGAGGGGCTGGGGGGACTGGAGAAAAACCGTTCCTGGTCCCGAAGGAAGCGAGGGGCAAAGTTCACAATAGGAACACGACATGACATTATAATAAGCGTGATCGAAGCGCTTGGCAAATTTGTTGGGCCCCGTCGTCACTTGACGCGCGCCGGAAATATCAATATTTTTTGAATTGATCTTTGGGGCGGGGTGACTAAAAGGTTTGCTTTTTAGAATTCCCCACCGGCGGTACAGCCCGCTAACCGGCTTGCGGAAGCCGATTGAACCGGTGAAAATCCGGTGCCGACGGTAAAGTCCGGATGGGAAAAGATCACCGGCTTTTTGCCGGTAAAATCCGCGCCGTGCTCGCAGTTGGCAGAGCCGCACAGGTTCATTCTGTGCCCTTTTCCCGACGGAACCCGCCCCGGGGCTTCCGATGACCTCACAAGAACTCTTTCATGAAGCCTGGCGTCTTGCCCGAGAAGTTCCCTCTTCCACCCTGCCGAACCCTCCCGTTGGGGCCGTTTTGGTGAAAGAGGGGCGTATTTTGGCCTCGGGTGCGCACCGTGGTCCTGGTCAGCCTCATGCCGAAATTGTCGCCCTCGAAGAGGCTAGGCGCCGCGGGGTTGATGTGCGCGGCGCAGTTTTGTACTGCACGCTTGAACCTTGTTGCCATACCAGCCCAGGAAAACGAACCCCCCCCTGTGTTCCCCGCTTGATTGACGAGGGAATTAAAGAGGTTTGGATTGGCTGTGCCGACCCTAACCCCGAAGTGGCCGGTCAAGGGGCAGCCCAGCTGTCGCAAGCGGGAGTTGACGTGCACTGGGCCCCCGACCAATCCCTGTTTCAAGATTTAATTCGTGAATTTCGGGTCGGTATTGTGGAGCACCGCAGTTGGGTCACGTTGAAATGGGCCCAAACTCTGGACGGTTATGCGGCGGCTCCCGACGGAAGTTCCCAATGGATTACCGGTCTCGAGGCTCGAACCGAGGCTCATCGTCTTCGTGCCCGCTGTCAGGCGGTGTTGGTCGGGGCCGGAACCCTCAGGCGCGATAACCCTTCGTTGACAGTTCGCCACGTCGAGGGGCAACAACCTGCCCGTGTGATTTGGGCTGGCCAACAACCTTTACCAGAAACTGCCCAAGTATTTACCGATGAGTGGCGCGACCGTACCTGGATCTTGGCCCAAGCGGGGACGGTGGCCTGGGATCAAGCCACAAGGTTGACTCCTGGTCGCCGTTTAGCCGCGGCCACTCCTGCCGAGGTGGTGCGTGTGCTCTATGAAGCGGGCCTGGGTTCTGTGCTGGTCGAAGGGGGACCTCAAATTCTAACGGCCTTTTATTCCCAGGGGGTTTGGGATTCGTTGGCTGTCTTTCAGGCACCCAAGCTGTTGGGTGCCGGTCAAAAAGCTTTGTTTGGCACCGCCACGTCGATGGCGGATGCCCGAGAGCTACGGGTGAGACAGTTCTCCCGGTTAGGCTTTGACCTGTTGTGGGAGCTAGAACGGCAAGGGGAGGGGAACGATGTTCACGGGACTGATTGAAGAGGTGGGGCGTTTGACCGCACGCCGGGCCTTGGCTCAGGGTGTTCGGTTACGAATTACCGCACCGAGACTGGCCTCGGGAACAACCCTGGGGGCCTCAGTTTCGGTACAGGGCGCTTGCCAAACCGTGGTAGCCCTCGGTCAGGATTGGTTTGAAGTCGATGCTGTGGGGGCTACCCTCGCAAAATCGACGCTGGGCAATCTGGGGGTGGGTGCTGGCCTGAATTTGGAACGAGCTTTACGGGCGGACCAGCGCCTCGATGGTCACCTGGTAGCCGGTCACGTTCAAGGCGTGGGAACCGTAAAACGTTTTGTTCCTGTGGGCGATGCGTGGCTCCTGGAGGTAGAATTGCCCCGTGAACTGCGGCGTTACACTTTGAGTGAAGGAAGCATTGCTTTGGACGGGGTGAGCCTGACGATTGCCGGGGTTACACCCTTGGGGGTTACCGTGTCGGTGATCCCCCATACCCGTGCCGAAACGACGTTAAAAGATCTTAAACCGGCGAGCCGGGTCAATATTGAAACCGATGGCGCTGTCAGAGCCGCCTTTGCGGCTAACGAACCTTCGGGCTTGACCTGGGACGACTTAAATTCTTGGGGGTATTCATGAACAACGCCACCATTCCCGAGGCGCTTGACCAGCTCCGACGGGGCGGCATCATCATTGTATCGGACGATGACGACCGCGAAAACGAAGGCGACTTTATTTTGTCGGCAGAATTGGCGACACCGCAAACAATCAACTTTCTTGCCGCCGAGGGAAGGGGCTTAATCTGTGTTGCCCTACCGCCGGACCGAGCTCGCGCTCTGGATTTATCCATTCCTCAACGGGCTAACGCCTTGCACGGAACTGGGTTTACCGAGAGTGTCGATTTGGCGGCTCTTCCCGGTACGGGAATATCCGCCTCGGACCGTTGTGAAACGATTCAAGCCCTAGCCTCACCGTTGACCAAGCCTGACGACTTGGCACGCCCGGGACACGTGTTTCCGCTGATTGCCAAACCCGCCGGGGTTTGGGAGCGTCGAGGCCACACCGAGGCGACGGTCGACTTGTGTCGGTTAGCCGGATTACAACCCGTGGGTGTCTTGTGCGAGATTATGAACCCCGACGGTACCATGGCCCGCCGACCCGAGCTTGAAATCATCGCCCAGCGTTACGGCTTTCCGCTTATCACGGTAGAAGAGCTGGTTCAGTATCGGCGGCTTCATGAAGCCCAAGCGCGAGAAACCTCGCGGGCCCTTTTACCGACCAAATGGGGAGACTTTACTCTGCATTACTTTGCCACCACTGATGGCGAAGTTTTAGCCTTGACCCCCGGGCCCCTAGCAGACGCTTTACCCAAAGTTAAACCTTTGGTTCGTCTGCATTCGGAATGCTTGACCGGCGAGGCCTTTGGTAGCCTTCGTTGCGATTGCGGTCCGCAACTGGACAAAGCCTTAGAACTTATCGCCGAAGAAAAGCACGGGGCTGTGATTTACTTAAGGCAGGAGGGTCGAGGTATCGGTCTCGAAGCCAAGGTCAAAGCCTACGCCCTTCAAGATCAAGGCATGGACACCTATGACGCCAACATTGCTCAAGGACTCCCAGCGGACTCTCGCACCTACGACGCTGCCGCGGCCATCTTGCGGTCCTGGGGCTGGACGAGCCTTCGGTTGATGACCAACAACCCGTTAAAAGTTGAGGCTTTGCGCCGCCACGGCTTACAAGTTGAGGTGGTGCCCTTAACGGTCGGTGCTACGAGTACTAATCAAGCGTATTTGCAAACCAAAAAAGAGCGGTTCGGTCACTGGTTGGAACCAGGCGCCGCCGTTAAGGAGAAAGCATGAAAGTTTTTGAAGGTAAGTATGAGGGCAAGGGCCGCAAAGTGGCGATCGTTGCCAGTCGTTTTAACGATCTTGTCACCGGGCACCTCGTCGAAGGTGCGCAAGATGCCCTCGTGCGGCACGGTGTCTCGGACGCTGATCTGACCTTGGTCAAGGTTCCCGGCGCGTTTGAGATTCCGCTGGTGGCGGGTAAGCTGGCGCGAAGCGGGCGCTATGACGCCGTTGTCGCTTTGGGCGCTGTCATTCGCGGTTCTACCCCTCACTTTGATTATGTGGCCGCCGAGGTATCAAAAGGGATTGCTCATGAGAGCCTCTCTAGTGGGGTGCCCATCGCCTTTGGGGTGCTGACCACCGACACGATTGAACAAGCCTTGGAACGAGCGGGACTGAAAGCGGGCAATAAAGGCTGGGATGCCGCCATGACCGTTTTGGAACTGATGGATTTACTGCCTCAATTGAGCTAAACTGGAGGCATGAACCCCTCCTATTTTCTGGTTTATGCCAGCACTGCTGTCAGGGAATTTTCAGAAGAGGAACTTTTGACTCTTCTGGAAGAGGCTCGGAGGTTTAACGCCGACCAGGGTATTACCGGAATCCTTTTGTATTTGCCTCTTACTTTTGTACAGGTCCTTGAGGGTAGGCAGGACATCCTTCAGTCTCTCTACGAAAAAATTACCCGGGACCCTCGGCATAAAAACTGTGAAGTCATTGTTCAAGGGGCCCGGCTTTGCCGAAAGTTTTCGTCATGGACAATGGCTTTTCGCAATTTGAGCGGCCTGACTCCTCAAGAAGTTCCTGGGTTTTCCGCCGTCTTGGACAAGCCACTTACGTGGTCGGAGCTTCTTGCGGAGCGGGACCCCTTATTGAGATTGGTGTACTCGTTCGCTGTTCCTGCCGATGGCTTAGAGGAATTTCCCAAAGCCCTGTAGCGCCTCTGAGGTTGATTCCGTTACAATAACACAATGGATGCTCATGATTTGACAAAGATTCGCCGTTTGCTTGATATGGTGATTCCGTTTCGGTTTTTACCGTCTGAACGCAAAGATCGTTTGGCGAATGAATGGCAAGAGCGAACTTTGGCCTCTTTTGAAGTGATTTTTTCGGCTGGTGAGACCTCACAAGAAGTTTGGCTTTTAGAAGAAGGCCAGGTTGAGCTTACCTATGGTGAGAGTTCCTTTATTCGCCCCGCCAATCTGGTACGGCCTGGACACTACTTTGGGGAACGCGCCGCTTTATTAAAGCAAGTTCGCACTCATGGTGCGCGGGCTGTTGCCGCCAGCCGGGCTTGGTTCCTTTCGGCCGAAAGATTTTTGGCTCTCATCGGCGACTTCCCCGTATTTGCGCAAGCCTTTGGCTCCATTCTTCGCGATAAGCACGGCGTTTTTCTGCCGTTAGAAAACTTTTCACACGAGGTGGCCCGCAGTTTAGATCAAGGCTACTTTAGAATGGATCGGTTAGTCGAAATGTACCGGGAATTGGCCCCGGCGATGCATGTTTACCTCAACGACCCCCACCGCATCGACGTGGACGCTTTGGCCTATGTGGTGCGCCGCCTCCCCGAAAATGTCACGCGTACTCTGGCGTGGTTTTTTACCGACGACATTCCGGCGCTGTACGCTGAGCCTTCCCGCCTCTTTCCCGTCATGACCACAGCAGCCCGTCGCCGTAGTGTCTGGGAAATGTTGCCAGGAAAAAATATGGTTTTGCTCCGGACTGGTCTTTCGGACATTCTCGATTTTTTAACGTGCCTATGCGTTTTTTCGTTGGAATCACACAAGATTCGCCGTCGGCTGTATGACCCTGCGATGTTGCTACGCCTTTCGGCATGCCGAGGCGCCGAGCAGCAGGGCTTTTGCGAAGGTCCCGAGGCACTTGCCGAGTTTCCTCTCACGGACGAAGAACGTTCGGGCTTGGTGAACATCTGGGGTGAGAAAACCCTTAGCCGCTTGTATGAACTGGTTCTTCATCACGAAGATTGGCAATTGGTCGTCGAAAGGCAGGTGAATAACTACAATAGCCGCCGGACAGAAAAATGGACAAACTTGGTGGCCACTGCGGTACGGGAGTTGACGGGGAGTGACCCCTGGGATTTGCCAGCAGAGTGGAAAGTCCATCTGATTTCGAGCAACACCCATTCGGTTACCAATTGTTTATCGCCCTTTCCCCGCCTTCATCGAGAGGAAATTTTGGCTTGGGCCGAAGCCCATCACCTGCTGAACGATGCTTGGGCAGAGGAACAGGACCTGCTGTATGTGCTTTCGGCCGACTGGGTAAAAGCCGATCCTCAACGAAAGCCGACGCGCAGTCAGGAAGGCTCCTGGGGGCTTTTGCGGTTAGAAGACGAAGCCTCGACCGGCATTGCCGTCCAGCTTATTGATTCCTCTCGCCTTTCGCCCCTTGTCGACGACAAGTTAGAAAAAATCACACCGTTTCAGCTGATAGTGAATATTGACTACGCTTTTGGCGTCCAAGCCGAAGAAATTATCCGTAGCCTGATCTCGATCTTTCCGAATCGAGTATCCAGTATTAATGTGCTAGGAAAGGCGGGGTCGTTGTCAGGGCAGAGGGGGGATTTGTTGATTCCCAACGCATTTATTTTGCAAGCCGACGACAGCTTTTACCCATTGAACAACCCGGGCTGTGAAGAACGGCTTCGGCAGTTCGCTCCTGCCAGCCGAATTTTTCAAGGACCACTCCTCACTGTCGAAGGGACCTTGTTACAAAACCGAGCCTTGTTAAATTTTTACAGAAATATCTGGAAGTGCATTGGCCTCGAGATGGAAGGTGTCCACTACGCGAGAGCAGTGACCGAGGCACGGCAACTGGGCGTCCTGGCACCAGACAGCCCGGCGCGGTATTACTATTACGTTTCAGATGTGCCACTTGAGGCCGGGCAACAGCTGTCCCAGCCCCTGTCACCGTGGGAAGGGGTTCCGCCGTTGTATGCCATTACGCGCGAGGTGCTTAGTCAAATTCTTTCTTGACCACAACTTGTGAATTCCGCTAAACTCACGCCCATGGGTTTAAACTGCGGTATTGTCGGGTTGCCAAATGTCGGCAAATCTACGATTTTTTCGGCCTTAACGAGAAGTGAGGCTCTTATTGCCAACTATGCCTTTGCTACGATTGATCCGAACGTTGGCATTGTTGATGTTCCCGACATCCGTCTTAAAAAGATAGCCGAGTGTATCCCCCCGCAAAAGCTGGTCCCTGCAACGGTCGAAATTGTCGATATTGCGGGCTTGGTAAAAGGTGCTAGTCAGGGAAAAGGACGCGGCAATCAGTTTTTGGCCAATATCCGAGGGGTCGATGCTTTACTTCATGTAGTTCGCTGTTTTGATAATGCGGACATTGAACATGTTGAAAATCGCGTGAACCCCGTTGAAGATCGTGAAATCATTAACCTTGAATTGGCTCTGGCGGACTTAGAATCGGTGACGAAACGTCTGGGTGCCGTCGAAAAAAAAGCGCGCGGGCAAGACAAAGATGCCAAGTCACAGTTGCCGGTTTTAGAAAAGCTTCAAGCCGTGCTCAATGATGGCAAGCCGGCACGTGCCGCAGGGCTAACTGACGACGAGAAATTTCTGGTTCGCGATTTGTTTTTGATTACTCTGAAACCAATGATTTATGTGGCCAACGTCGATGAAGAAGGTTTAAAACAGCCTCCTGCCTATGTCGACCAACTGGTGACGGCGGCTAAAGCAGAGGGTTCCGATACCCTGGTCTTATGTGGAAAGTTAGAGGCCGAGATTGCTGGTCTTGAATCAGAAGATGATCGAGAAATGTTTTTAGCCGAAGCGGGCTTACAAGAGTCGGGTCTTTCGCGCTTGATCCATGCGGCCTACCGCCTCTTGGGTTTACGAACCTATTTTACCGCAGGCGAAACCGAAGTTAGGGCGTGGACGTTTCATGAAGGAGACAGGGCCCCCCAGGCGGCTGGCGTCATTCACAGCGACTTTGAAAAGGGTTTTATCAAAGCGGAAGTTTACCACTACGACGATTTGATAGAATTACGAACTGAAGCTGAAATCAAAGCTCGGGGGCGCTTGCGCATTGAGGGAAAAGAGTATGTCGTTCGTGACGGCGACATCATGCATTTTCGCTTTAATACCTAAGAACGGCTTCAACCCTACCTAAGAATGGCCTCAACCGTAAAGCTAACTTTTTTGCGCAAAAAAACCTCACGGAGGACGAGGGGCGCCTCCGTGAGGTGAGCAAAGGAAGACAAAGTAACAAGAGAGCGTGGCTATTCCTTGACCGCCCCGGACGAGATTCCCTCAATGAGGAAACGCGACAAAATACTGAAGGCAATCAAAATCGGAAAGACCGAGAGGGCTACACCCATGTACATGGCGCCAAAGTCGCGGTTGTACAGAGTCGTATTTAACTGCTGAATAAGCAACGGCAGGGTAAATAACGATTTCTTATCCAGAACAATCAGTGGTCCCAGGTAGTTGTTCCATGATCCCAAAAAGCCCATGATCGAAACCGTGGCTATGCCCGGCATCGATAACGGCAAAACAATTCTGTTGAAAATCATGAACTCGCCGGCTCCGTCAATACGTGCCGCTTCGACCAAGCTGACAGGCAGTGACCCTGTAATAAATTGCCTAATAAAGAACACGGCAAACGGACTGGCGATCGCGGGTAAAATCAGGGGCCAGTAGGTGTCGAGCATATTGAGGCCGCTGATCAGTTTAAAGTACCCGATCAAACCGACGGTGGGCGGGAGCATGATGACAATCATGATTAGCGCCCATAGGATCTTTTTTAGCTTGAACTTGTACAAGGAAAAGCAGAAAGCGGTCATGGCACTGAAATAACCTGAAAGCAGAGTTGCCGATACGGCGATAACCGCAGAGTTTAAGAAACCCTGAGGAATATTCAGGCCGTTGCCTCGAACGCTCTTGTCAACCGCCGAAACTTTTCCAAAAATTAGGTTCATAAAGTTGTCAACCAGGTGGTTGCTGGGAAGGAACGAAACCCCCGAGAAGATTTCATTGTTCGAGCGCGTGGCGTTGATGAACATCAAATAAAAAGGAATGGCACAGAGGATTCCTAAAAGTAGCATCAAGCCGTAGCTAAAAATCGTGATTCCTTTTTTGCCAATAAACGACTTGGGTAAAGCGTAATGCTGCTGGTGGGCAGTGGCATGAGTGGTAGTCTGACTCATTTCATCGTCTCCTCGGCGTTTTCTTTTCCATAAGTGACACGCAGGTAGGCAAGAGTGAATACGCCAATGATGGCGAATACAATCCAAGCTACCGCTGAACCTGCACCCAAGTTTTGATCCCAGGTGAAGGCTCGGGAATACATGTAAACGGACATTGTCATTGCTCCTTGGTCAGGGCCACCGGTATTGCTAAAGAGAACCCAAGGAAGGTCAAACATGTTCATACCGCCAATCAGCGAAGTGATCATGATGTACACCATAACCGGGCGGATGATAGGAAGAACGATACCAAAAAATATTTTTGAGTCCGAGGCGCCATCCAAAACAGCGGCTTCGAAGTAATCTTTTGGCATTGACTGTATACCCGAGATCAACATGATGGCGGTAAAACCAAACCACATCCAAGTTTGTACGCCAGAAATAACAAGCTGAGCCCAGTAACCGTGACTGAACCAGTTGATGTATTTGGAGGTGTTGGAACCGAAAAGAAGTTGGTTAATGGCTCCGGACTGCCAGTCAAAGAGGGCGTAAACCAAGATGGCGATGGTGGTAACAGTAACAATATTCGGAAAGAAGATGACCGCGCGAAAGAGGCCTTTGCCCTTTAAGCGGATTTGATAGTTTGTCATGACCGCCGCTACGAACAGCGCCAGTGCCATTTGGAGGATGATATTGGGCAACCAGATAGCCCAAGTGTTAAAGAAAGTTTTCCAGAACAGTGATGAGGCCAGCTCGTTTTGGTAATTCGCAATACCAACAAAATGGGCAGGGTTGAGGCTAGTCAAAGAGTCATTGGTAAAGCTGGTCGTAAAGGTATTGATAACAGGATAAATAATAAAAACAGTGAAGGCCAAGAAAAAAGGCAAAAGCATCAGATAACCAACACGGGGCAAACGTTTCATGACAAGTTCCTTTGTGAAGTCCTGGGGAGGGGGACCCCAAGGTCCCCCTAAAACAATAATTAGTAATTCATATCAGGGTACATTTGCTGAACCCTGGTAGTGATTTCTTTCATAGCGGCGTCAACGTTGGGGAACTTGTTGTTCAGGTAATCGTCAAGGACCGATCCCACAACTTGGTTGATGACGCGGTCTTCTGAAGAAACCCCAGAAGCGTCAATCTTATCAGCAGTCTCTGCAAATATCTTGTTGTGGTTCCGGTGACCACCAAGTACTCCAGCCGGGTCGCCATTGTTAAAGTGGTCCATAATTGTTTTTACGACGACTTTGTCAGAACTAAAGTCTCCGGTGCGCAGAGCTAGCTTTTCCATATAGGGTTCGTTCTGGGTCATCATGCTGATAAAGGCCCAGGCCAAATCCTTATTGGGGCTGTTCTTGTAGATGTTCAGCCAAGTGCCACCCCAGTACCAGTTCAAAGGCGTATGGCAAATACCCCAGTCACCCAAAGATTCTTTTTGCGTGCTTAACACAAAGAATAACCCCCAGGTTGGCCACAGGTAGGCAAACACCTTCGCTTTTCCGGGAGGGGTGTTCATCTGGTCCATCCAGGGAGCTGACCAGTCAGAAAGTTTCATGTCCATATTGCCGGCGCGTAACGCTTTAGCAACTTCAAAGTACTTCTTGATGATAGGGTCCAGATGCCAGTTGTGGTTGGCATCAAAGTAGGGTTCTTTTTTGTTGGCAAAGAACACCGAGCCTAGGTCGCCAGCCTCGGGGAGCAAGTAATATCCGTGTCTCGCGAGTATTTTTCCAGATTCGATGAATTTGGACCACGTCGAGAAGTGTTTACCAACCTGAATCGGGTCATCGGTACCAAACACTTTCAACGCAATAGAACGGCGGAAGAAAAGCCCGCCAGGTGTGGTCTGCCACGTCAAAGCGCGAAGGACCCCTTGCCTGTCACGGCCCATTTCTGCCGCGTACGGGTATTGATTAACAGTGCTGGCGTAGTAGGGAGCGGCACCCAGGTCAACGCTCTGACCCAAGTTGACGACTTCCTTAATGTACCCAGCTTCGCCGACAAAAATATCGGGAACGTCCCGATGTGTCCGCAACAGGGGAATCAGCTTGTTCATGTACTGCTCGTTCGGAACTACGCGCAAGTCCACGTGGGCTCCGGTCAGCTTCTCGAAATCAGCTATGACCCCGTTGGTCTTGAACTCATCCGAGAACGTCATGATCGTCAACGTGCGCCCTTGCGCCCACTGACCGAAACTGAGGGCACTGCCCAGCCACAAACCGACGAGTCCCAAGGTCAGGACACGCTTCGGAAGGTGAAATTTCATAACGACTCCTTATCATAAGATAACACCATACTTGACTTGTTTTTGCTGATCGTTAATCCGGCTATAGCCTGATATTGAATACGAAATATTTCTGATTTTAATTTGCTAAATCCGTGATCCAATGAATAGCGGGTGTTTTTCTACGGCGTTGCCGATGAGCCCCAATACTTCGGTTTCTGTTCGAGCAGAGCTTGGTTAGGAACTGATGAACGAGGTAATTTATGAAATTATTGCGAGGAAGCCTTGCCGTTTTGGGTATGGCAGCCAGCGTGGCGCTGTTAGCGTCTTGTGCGACAACCGGTTCAGCGGGAGCCAGTTCCGGCTCCCCGGCCAATGGGGCTATAGTTATCCCCAAGGCTACGGGTGCTATTCCCGTGGACGGTAATGCCACAGGTTGGCCGGCTACCAGCGGCATTGCGATTAACGATGATGCCGACGGGGTAACGGGCAACATCAAGCTCTGCTACGACGCGACGAACCTTTATGTATTCGTAGCGGTGAACGGAGATAAGGCGATTAACTTCAACCATGGTAAGGATATTTGGAACGGCAATGCCTTGGAAATTCTTTTTGGCATGGACCCTAACGCCAGCAAATTTGAAGCCGCGATGGGTAGCAAAGACTACCAAATTGGTCTGTCACCCGGGAATCCCCGCGCCAAGATTGAGCCTACCAGCCATGACTGGACTCATAACAATGGTCAAGCGGCGAGCGCTATGAAGGTGGTTGTTACAGCGCAAGGGTATCAGATGGAAGCCAGTATTCCGTGGAGCCATTTTGCCGGCTTCACCCCAGCCTCGGGAGCAACATTTGCCGTCGACTTCGCGCTGGATGAAGCCTCCGGTATGGGCTTGTCGCGGGACGGTCAGTGGATCATGGACGGTAATGCGGACTACTACCATGTCCCCTCGCAGTGGACCAAGGTTGCTGCGCTGGAATAATTTTAGTTGAAAAACAAGGAGCTTATTATGAAGAAAATTTCATGGCTTGCAGTGGCGGCTATATCTGCCGTTCTCTTAACGGCAGTATCGTGTGCTTCTGCCCCGTCTTCTGCTTCTGGTGCTTCAGACAACTCTGCGGCTTCTGCTGCGGTTGCCGGAACGGTTATCCCTATGGCAGCTTCACCGCTGCCGATTGACGGCACAGATACCGGCTGGCCTGCGGCTGGTGTATTTCCCATCAATGATGGGGATGCCGGAGTCACTGGTAAGATTCACCTCGCCTATGATGCTACGGCGCTCTATGTCTATATCGACGTTTCGGGGGTGAAACCAATCAATTTTCAAACCGGTAAGGACATTTGGAACGGTAACTGTTTGGAAGTTCTTTTGGGTCTAGACCCGGCCGAAAGTAAGTATGCCGCCGCTATTGGTCCTCAAGACTACCAAATTGGTATTTCCCCCGGCAATGCTCGGTCGCACATTAATCCTTCTAGTCACGATTGGACCCATGGAACGGGCGATCCGGCGCAAGAGATTAAGGTGGTTCCTACGGCGCAAGGTTACCAAATGTCAGCCAAACTTTTGTGGAGCCATTTTAAATACACCCCAGTTTCGGGCAAGACCTTTATGCTCGATTTTGCCCTTGATACCGCTTCAGACCCTGGTTTATCCCGGGATGGGCAGTGGATCATGACGGGAAATGCAGATTTCTACCATACCCCGTCAGAGTGGACTACTGTTGCTCGTTTGGAATAGTTAGTTACCTTTTTAAGGGCGGCCTGCCAGTGGTAACGTCGCCCGCCTTAGTTGAGGTCCTTTGTGAAGGGCGGTTCCGGCTTCGGCCGGTTCCGCTTTTTTTATAGGTGACGATTAATCATTGAGGGGAATACGGAGATTGAGAAAAGCGCCCTGACCTTCGGGGGAGTCACCTACAGTCAAAATCCCTGATAGTTGCGCGGCCCGGTAGCGAATGGTCCGCAGTTCGATGCCCTTTTCAGAAGCCTCTCCAAAGCCTTTCCCATTATCTTGATACGACAAGAGCAGTTCACCGGGCGATTCCTTAAGCTGAAAATTCAGCCGTGTCGCTTTGGCATGCTTAAGGGCGTTTTGCACTGATTCTTGGACAATCCGAAAAAGATGCAATTGGGCACCGAAATTGAGACTAGCACCAGCTTTTTGCGGTTCGGCTTCAAAAACGCAGGTTAAGCCTGTTTGTTTTTCTATACCAGATAAAAATTCTTGAATCACCTCAGCAATGGGAACAGAGCCAACGTCCTTAGGAAATAAACCCTTCGAAATTGCCCTAGCCCTAGCTTGAAGGGTGTTGATTAAATGGATCAGCTCGTCCATTTCAGAGGGGGGCTTTCCTCGTAACCGCACCTCATCGCGTACGATACCAGCATAAATAGAAAGCGCCGCAATCTGTTGACAGACGTCATCGTGGATTTCCATTCCGACGCGTTCCCGTTCTTGCTCGGCTATGGTCAAAAGTTCTTTTTCTAGTTGTTTTTGCTGACTAATATCGACCACACAAAGAATGTGTGAGTGTTCCCCTCGAAGGGTAAGTTCCGTCCCGCTGGCTAAAATTTGATGGTGATGGTGCCTCATGTCTTCGATTTTAAATTCGCGAATACTTTCTTTATTCGCTCCTCTTGCCCAAGTCAGCAAAGGAGCCACACAGTCAAGGATACCTCCCTCGCTGGCTTCGTCCGTCTCCAGCCCGAGCATTTCCCGGGCAGGCTGGTTTACAAAGAGCACCTTATTGGTCTGTTCGCTGATAATCAGTAAAGGAATCGGCTGACTATTGAGTATTGTCTCTAAGGCATGCCTTTCTTGCTGAAGCGAACCTTCCAGTTGACGGCGTCGATGCACTTCTTTTTCAAGTTCGCGCATGGCAAGTGTCAGGCTTTGGGTGCGAAGCTCCACTGCTAACTCTAATTCTTCGGTATGGTGCAAGAGTTGTTCTGTCATGCGGAGCCGCTGAAGGGTATTGATGGTGTGCGAAGCCACAATACGAATCATCTGCATCAACCGGGCGTCACATTGGCAAACAAAAACCCCTTGCAACTCTCCCGAAACCAAGAGCAGAAAGGCTACCGTTACTTCGTCCGCGAAAAGGGGGATCCCCATGGGGCCGATAAAATCTTTGGCAGAGACAATGGTGTTCTCATTGGTTACTACGTTAGGGTTCGAGGGGTAGATGCGAGAAACCGAAAGGTAGTCTTTCGCCTCAAAGAGGCCAAAGACTAAATTCCTTACACCGGCGACCTTTGCAAAGTGGTTCAGAGAATTATTGAGTTCGGTGATACTCGCCACGGCGTTTACCGAAAGGCTAAAGTCAGAAACTGCCGTTCGAAATCGGCTGTCCTGGCTTTGGGCAGAAGTTGAAACGGATAGCCGTTCGCGGTAAAAGCTAAGGGGCGCGTCGCGGCTACACCCGCAGGACTCTCGAAGAATTAGGGTAGTAGGAATGGTACGTCTGATGGCTGAATGAGTTTCCGTGGGGTCTGCTGTACCTAACAGATCAAGAACGGCTTGCGCGGAGGCCAGAGGTTCTTGACGAATCGTTGTCAGTGATGGGACTTGTAACGCCGCTAATTCAACGTCGTCAAAGCCTGTAACAGCGCACTCGGCGGGGACGGCAATACCGAATTCTGCCAACGCTCGAAGCGCACCAAACGCCATGTTATCGTTACAAGCGGTTATCACACGAGGAAAGGGACGAGAAGAGTCTTGCAGGCGCTCTTTTACCAAGTCGTAGGCGATATCTTCTTGAAAATAGCCCCTAAGGTATTCAGACGTTACGTCTGGGAATTCGGCGATTTCTTGTCGGATCGCTTGTTCACGTTGTGAACCGTCGAAAGAGTTTTCTGGACCTAGGAGAAAAAGGTAGTGGCGATACCCATGACTGTTATAGAGGTGACGAAGCATATCACGCACGGGTTGTTCGTTGTCGATGGTTACGGTGGCCAAAGGAATTGTGGGTTGACCAATGACGACCCCAGGACGGCGAGAAATCGCTTTAAGAATCCTAGCCGCCGAGGGCATATCGGAATTAATCACCAAGGGGTCAACGAGCAGAACGTAGGCATCAAAAAGGCTGGTCTCAGCCCAGGCCACCATCAATTGATCGACATCAGCACTGGGGTGTTCCCGCCAGGCCACATTTACTGTGAGGGCACAGGTGGTAATACCCCTCTCTGAGCACAACTTGGTCAAGGCTCGAATCAAGTTGAGTTGATAAAGGTCAGCAGCATCGGTGCAGATAATTGCTAAATCCATGATCTCGCCTATACTCATAATGCTGTGCTCCATCCACTCGCTGTCAAGTCAATTGCTGTAAAGATTGCGCCTAGGGATGCACAATTTCGGAGCCAGGCACGCTGGGGTTTTGGTACAGCCGGACCCAATCGACCTCCATTTTTGCAGGGAAAAGTTTGTTATCAACGCCATGTTGGCCACCCCAAGTCCCGCCAATGGCCAAGTTCATAATGATGTAGAAAGGTTTGTCAAAGGGCCAGCGTCGCCAGTCGCCGCCATCTTTGTTGAACGTAAGAAAAGGATGGTTATCAACAAGGAAAGTGATGTGATCAGGATACCATTCCAGAGAATACACATGCCACTGGGTGACATCGCGAACGGGGTAGGTGGCCGTGATTTGCGTGCCCAGTGTATAATTGTACTTTGAGGTATGAAGCGTGCCGTGGATCTGGTTCCCTTCAAAACCGACTTCTTCCATGACATCGATTTCTCCGGAATCCGGCCACATATAACCGTGTCCCGAGGGGTCTAAGGGGAGGAGCCACAGGGCAGGCCATGTTCCCTTCCCTAGGGGAAGTTTGGCCCGAAAATCTAATCGTCCATAACGAAAGGCCAGTTTCATCGATGAGCTGATGCGTCCCGAGGTGATTTTCCACCCATTTTTGGTTTTAGTTCGCAAGGCCTCCAAAACCAAATGATCATTGGAGGTATGAATATTGGCTGGATCACCCGTGTACGCCTGCAATTCCGAGTTATTGGCAAGCGGAGGGTATTCTTCTGGCAACCAAACGCCATGCGTTAAGGATTTTTCACTTGAAAAATTATCGTGCCAAACAAGCTTCCACCCGGTAGAACTGGGCAAAATACCCGGATCATTTTCTTGGTTGCCTTCGGCGCTTAAGGCTTGAGAGAATACTCCCATTAAGAGCAAGACACTGATTGGTTTTAAAATGCGCGCTTTTAAAAAGCTAGGTAGCAACATAAAAGACCTCCTTGACGCTATCATGCAAATTGACTCAAATCGAGAGCAGTTTCGTCCAGAACGCGGATAACCACATTCCAAGACTTTTGTTCTTGGGGTAAGAGGCTTACTGCTGTGCCCCGGCGTTGGGCAACGGCGAGAGAATCGAAAAAGCCGTTGGCCGGTTCAACCGCAAGGTTATAGTCGCCTTGGACTTCAGGATCACCGCGATTGATCCAAACTCCTAAGTAAGGAGTTTCCTTCGGATCAAATTCGACAAGAAACACCATTTGCTGGCTTCTGTACCAAATGCCCGCAGTGCCAGTCAGTGGCCCCAGAGGGTAAAATTTGTAACATTTTTTATCAGCATACTCGGCCAGTTCGCAGACATTCCAGGCTTTTTTCCCTAAAGAATCCTGAACGGGAAAGGGCAGAACCTCTTCGCGCTGACCATACTGGTGGACGTTAAACATTTCTGAAACACGCGGGAGAAGCAGTTTTGCATCGTTTTGAAACACACAAAGGGGGTGCAGGGCCCAGAGGTAATCGACGGGCGAGTCGCTTTCATTGGTGACACGGTAACGAAATTCCAGAGAGTTTTCATCAACCCATGAAATGGTTTTTTCAAAAAGGAGAGGCAGTTCCAACAGGCGAATCCTACCATGGATTTTTTGATCGTCGACGTGAAAGGACCAGGGGCGGCTCCATACCCCACCATGGTCGGGCAAAGACCGGCCCGCAAAAACTGGACCCTCATACAGGCAATTATCGATCGTTGGCAACATTTCATCGCATCCGGAAGCGTCAAAGTCGACAAAACACCCTTGATACGTGGGAATCGGGTGCTTTCCACTGACCGGCTGAAATAAAAACTCCATTCCAGAGTTCTTTTCGCGCAACGAACTAAATTTAAAGCCAATTTCGGGTAAAAAACGAGCGGTTAGACGAGACGATTCAAGAACGATTTCTCGTGTGGCAGATTCTTGACGCTCTTGCAGTGTGATGGTCATAGGCTCCCTAAGTGATTCAGTTTGTCACGGCCGTGCTAATCAGAGAATAAGAATAAAAGCTGTTTAAAACATCAGAAAATAAACTGATTTAAGGTAAGGTCTTTGTTCTTAATTGGAATCAGGATAATCGTGGATTCCGGTTGAATGGGGTCGGGTGTAGTTTCTTGTCAGATACCTTGAGCCGAAAACTTCTATCTCACAGGGTTTTCGTTCCTGATTGGACTCCGGGAACCAAGGCCGCAAAGGGTTGTCTTGTGGTACGGGAACGGTTGATCAACAGCCGGTCCCCCTTTTTTTATTGGAGGCATGTGACTATACTCAAACCTGGACAGACAAAGAAAAGGCAAGAACCCATGAAGACTCGTATTGTTCTGGTCGATGATCATCCTATTTTTCGCAAAGGTTTGGCTTCATTGATTGCAAAGTCGCCTAGGGATATTGTCGTAGGAGAGGCCTCTGATCGCTCAGAGGCCATTCAGGTCATCGAAGAAACTCATCCCGACGTCGTCCTCTTAGACCTTAGTCTAGGGGGAGACAATGGTTTAGAGCTGTTAAAAGATCTGATGACCAAACATACAGGGCTTCGAGTTCTCATCCTTTCGATGCACGATGAACGCGTCTACGCTGAACGATCGTTGGCGGCTGGTGCGTTTGGGTACGTTCAAAAAGATGAGGTGTCTCAGCGGGTTCTCGAAGCGGTCAGCGCCGTTAGTAACGGTCGAAAATGGTTCAGCGACGATGTAAAAGAACTGATGCTCCAGAATATGCTTGGGGGAGGGACAACGGTTACACCGGATGTCGCATCAAAGCTTACGGACCGCGAACTTGAGGTTTTTACCTGGATGGGCCGTGGATTGGGCTCACGTATGATCGCTGAAAAAATTGGACTAAGCATCAAGACGATTGATACTCATAAAGAGCACATTAAGCAAAAATTAGGGTGTGCGACGACTCAAGAATTGCGTATTTTGGCTAATGAATGGCTTATGCTTAAGTAAAGTAGGGTAAGATGTCTGAGCTTTATCATTTGGTACGGCCCCCTCGCGAACCATCAGAACGCCCCCCGGTTCTGATGTTTCTACACGGGTACGGTAGTAACGAAGAAGACCTTTTTGGTCTGGCCGAAGAGTTTTCGCCGCAATTTTTTGTTATTAGTGTACGGGCACCGCTTACCGTGGGGCCGGGGAGCTTTGCTTGGTTTCCCGTCGAATTTACCCCCGAGGGTTTACTTGCTGACGAAAAATCAGCTTTTAATAGTCGTGAACTCCTTGAGGGTTTCTTGACATCCTTACCCGATCGCTATGGGACAGACCCTAACCGGGTGCTGGTGGCTGGTTTTAGCCAAGGAGCTATCATGGCGGTCTCGGTGGCACTAGCCTCTCCCGAGAGTCTAGGCGCAGTGGCCTTGATGAGCGGTAGAATACTTTCTAGCTCGATGGCGGCAGCTGCTCCCCTGAACCGATTGAGCAAAACTACCTATTTGATTGTTCATGGGACAAGGGACCGAGTCTTACCGATCGATGAAGGACGGCAATCCCGTCAATCGCTCGAGGCCTTGGGGCTCCATCCCGACTACGAAGAGTTCGAGATGGAACACACCATCAGCGACGAGAGTCTCGCTCGCGTGACAGCTTGGTCACGGCGCTGGCTTGAGAACCACCTCTAGCGTTCGCGACGTTGTGAGTACCTCACGAGCAAGGGCTACAACCTGTGCACGGGTTACTTGCGCATACCGTTCGCTTAACCCGGCGAGTTCTTCTAACGGGTAGCCTTTGAGGCTGTATTCAGGAAGAATGATGCTCCAAAAGGCGTTCCGTTTCAGATACCCTTGAACCCCCCGAACCGCTATAGCCTTGGCTTGATCAAAGGCGGCTTGCGAAAACTCATCGTGGACGATCGAGTCCAAAACACCCAAGGCCAGATCGTCAAGGGCTTTTTGCCGCGCTGGAGCGCAGGTAAAGGCTACCTCTGCCGTGGCATGGGGATAGGGCAGGGGAGACAACGAAATATCAGCTTGAGCATTATACGTGCCACCATTTTCATTGCGCAGAACATCACGAAGCCTGATATTTACCAGTTCTTTTAGCGTGTTGGCGGCAAACCGATCGTCGGGACGAAAGGGGCGAGGGTTGATCATTACCAACGTGTTTTCGGCACGGTTGTCCTGTCCCTGGGCGATTACAGTGGTTTCGGGGCCGGAAACCGGACGTACACCCCAATCGTGGGGTGGAGTCGCTGGTCCGGGCGGCAGACTGGCCACATA
>JABEVK010000044.1 GCA_013044245.1 Spirochaetales bacterium
CGCCGCTTTGTTGGGCGATGGGCGTCCCGGCTTGGGCTACGGGACTATTGTTTTACCCTGCGGCTCGGGCAAAACCGTTGTGGGGCTCGAGGCGATGGCCCAGCTCAAGACTCGCACCCTCGTTCTGACCACCAACGTCGCGGCCGTCCATCAGTGGCGCGACGAGTTGTTAGAAAAAACTACGCTAAGACCTGAACAAATCGGCGAATACACGGGTGATCGAAAAGTCGTTTCTGACGTTACCGTGGCAACCTATCAGGTGCTGATTTGGCGCGAAAATAAGCAGGCGGAATACCCTCACTTCTCCATTTTTCGGGAACATGCCTGGGGTCTGATTATCTACGACGAGGTACACCTGCTTCCCGCGCCGGTCTTTCGGGTTACCGCCGAACTGCAAGCCGTTCGTCGTTTGGGGCTAACTGCCACCCTGGTTCGCGAAGACGGCGCCGAGGCAGATGTTTTTTCGCTAGTGGGCCCTAAACGCTTTGATGTACCCTGGAAGGTCCTTGAAGCCCGAGGCTGGATCGCCAAAGCATTTTGCACCGAAATACGGGTTGAGCTACCAGTTCATCTGCAGATTCCCTACGCCGTGGCTTCATCGCGCGAGAAGTTCCGCCTGGCCAGCGAGAACCCCCTCAAACTCGAAATTGTCCGTGAACTGATTGCCAATCACCGCGAAGATGCAATCCTGGTGATCGGGCAATACCTCGATCAACTGAAAGGGTTGGCGCGTTCTCTCAACGCCCCCCTGATAACCGGCAGTCTTCCCAACGCCAAACGAGAACAGCTGTACCAAGAATTTCGTGAGGGAAAAATCCGAGTTTTGGTGGTGTCCAAGGTAGCCAATTTCGCCATTAACCTTCCGGATGCGTCGATGGCGATCCAGGTTTCGGGAAGTTTTGGGTCGCGGCAAGAAGAAGCCCAGCGTCTAGGTCGAATTTTACGTCCCAAACAGCGCAACGCTTGGTTTTATACCATCATCAGCCGTTCGACGGTCGAAGAAGATTTTTCTGCCCACCGGCAAAAATTTCTAACAGAACAGGGCTACAAATACACCATCGATTTGTGGAATGAAAAAGAATTAGTGGTGGGAACGGTCTAGGTCAATCCCAGCGCGTTTGAGTCCGTGCTTCCAGAGGTTGAGAAAGACGGTGACCAAGGCAACCACAATCCCAATCCCCACAAGCTCAAGAATTCCGCCTGCCAGACTACGGTTCTTCGTTAGACCTTGAAAAAGCGGTAAACCAAAAAGGGTTCGCAGGCCGACCACCGCTCCTAAGCCCGCACCGACGGCGAGGGGAACGCTGGTGACAAGTTCCAAAAAAATCCAGAAGAGTTTTGGCAGGGGTTTTTTGACCTTTTTCATTTTGTTGAGTCTATTCCTAAGCGCCAGGGCAAGAAAAGCCCCCTCCGAGCTTCACACCTCTTTTAATTTGCCGTCATTGAGCTTAAGATTGGAGCTTATATGAACCGAGACAGTGCCGTTTGGGAAAGTTGGAAACGGGCCCTCGTGACCCTGCCAGACACCACGTTTTTTGCCTGGATGCGTCACTATTTGGGGCCGTTACAAACCCCTTTCAACAAGCAGAACCTGATCCAAGACCTCATCCAACGGGTTTCGTCGCCCGACGCGACCCGTGTCAGGCGTTTATTACTCACCGATAGCGACTTAGATATTCTCGCCGCGCTCAAACATCTCGGGCCCTCGTCGGCACCAGACCTTGCCAACTGGCTAGACTTGTCAGAAGCCGTGCTTCGTCTGCGCCTTTTGAACCTAGAGGAACGGTTGTGGCTCTTTCATCAGACTGCACCCCAAGTTTTGTATCAGGTGTCGCCATTCACCCTCGAGGACGAGATGGCAGAGCTTTTAACCGAAACCCGCTTTTATGCAGGCTTACCGGCACAACCTGCTGGTGACGTCATCCCGTTGGCAACCGAGTCTCACTTTTTGGCCCTCTATGCGGCATTAGATGAGTTTCCTCAAGAACTGACCCAGGGTCAAACCTGGAAGAAAAAGCCCCGTGCCGAACTGCTGGCAAAGTTTGCGGGATTAACCCCAGAAGACGGGCTGGATAAACTTTTACGAGCCTGTGAAAACCTTGGTCTGGTGACCTGGGATGGACCGCTTTTACGGTTGGTAGACAGCTATTGGGAAGACTTGGGTCGCTTATCGGCTACCGACCGAACCGCCTTGCTTGCGACAGCCTTCGGTCCTTGGAAAGGGCAGTTTCTTAATGAAGCCGCCAAGGCCTTTTGGGAGTTTGCGAGCAAGTTGCGCCCATCGACGGCCTATTCGTGGCGGACTCTTCGGCGGTTTTCAGGCCAGATTTTCGCTTGGCGCACACCAGAAGACCGTGAAGCTCTTTTAAAAGCTTGGACAACCATCGGCCTGTTCCTTCCCGGTCCTGAAAACGACACCTGGGTGTTCCACCCCCCCCTGGTTACCCCAGGCCCTACCATTCTCGAAGCTAATTTTGAGTGGCGACTCGCTCCTGGCAGCCCCTGGTACGAAGCCTGGTCAGCTGTTCGTGCCTCTCGTCTGCTGAGATGTGACCGACTAAGTCATTTTGAACTAACGAAACCCCGCGTTCAGCACGCCATTGCCAGGGGTCTCACAGCAATTGCCTTACAAAAGTCTCTAAGCACCCTAATTGGACACGACTTGCCGCAAAACATTGCCATCACCATTCAGGAATGGGAGGCCCAAACTCGGCAGGTGCAGTTGTGGTCGGGCTTGATTTTACGAGTCGACCCGGCCAAGGCCCCCCTTCTTCAACATGCTGAGCAGTTCGCCCAAGCCGTCTTAGAAACACTCGCTCCGGGGGTTTTTCTTATTGACCCCGATAGCCTTGAACTGGTTAGCCGCGACCTACAACAACTGGGTCTGCCGGCACTTCCTCCTCCTCAAACTGCCAAAAGGCCACTGGATGGCAGTCCCTGGAGCTTTTCGCGCTGGTCGGCTCCGTTACCTGTAGTAGGCGAAGCACCTCCGCCTACTTGGGTACCGCCGGTAGACCCCCTTCCTGCTCAAAAGCTGACCGAGCATTGGCAAAAACAAATCGAAGACTCCCCGCTACAAGAAGAAGAAAAAGAGGAGCTGTTGGGGCGGTTGCGACGGCGCCTTATGATCGAGGAACGCCAGTTGTCCTTTCCTGTCACTCATAAAGAAAAACTCGAAGCCCGGGGGCTGGATTTTTTAGGCAAGATGCGGCTTTTGGAACAAGTCCTCGCCAATCCCTTTGATCTGATAGACGTAGAAACCCGCCAGGCTGAACCGGCAGACACGCTGACGCTCCGTCCCCTCAAGTTAGACCGTCAGGCTAACGAGGTGCTTTTAAAGGCCCAAGACCCCGACAGCGGCAAAGTGTACCTGTTGCCGATCAGTCGACTGACCCGTGTGAGGCGCCTGAGGGGAAGTCTCAGTTGAAAGAATCCTGGACGTACCGACGTTTGGCCTACCCCGGCTGGAAAAAACGCGTAGGGCCGCTTAAGGAGGCCAGGTTCTTTCCTAGTATCAAAGTTTCCGGCAATGGTTTCCAGACGTCGGCCTTCGGTGTCTCGGCTACCGAGCTTTTTCGCAAAACCGACACCCGCGCAGTCCTGCTTTCACGTTCAGGGCAAACCCCTCGCGTTTGGGAAGCGCAACCCGGCGATGTTGATACACCTTTTCGTCTGTTTTCGGTGACAAAATCGTTGTTCACACTCCTGTGGGCGGCTCTCCGTCTTGATACTTCCCTCCCTGAGGGCGTGCCCCTGTCGGAACTAGGCCTGCCGTTTCGCCACCCGGTTCCCCCCGAACTTACCGTCGAACACCTCTGGCGCATGGCCAACGGTATCCGTTTTCACGAATCCTTTCGCTGGGGTTCGGAACAAGTCCGCACCTTTTTGCATCCACACTCCCGCCGAACCATTCTTGACGCCCGCTTTGATTACCCTGTGGGCGAGCGTTTTCACTACAACGACTACCACACCCTCTTGTTAGGGTTAATCTTAGAACGAGCTTTAGGGGGTTCGTGGGGTTCAGAGGAACCGGTGGTGGTGAAAGCCTGGCGAGAAAGGTTGTGGGAACCCTGGGGGGTCGTCGACCCGTGTTGGTGGATTTTAGACTCAAAACGCTGGAGGTTCCCGAAAACAGAGTCAGGACTGGTGATGTCGGCTCGAAGCCTCGCGGGCTTGGGAAAGCTCATTTTAGCGCAGGGCCTGCACGAAGGGCGGCCCTTGTGGGATCATCCTTGGTTAGTTCAAGGTTGGGATCGCACTCAGGCCTGGCATCGTCCGCAAGACTTCGCACGCGTTCCGGGGGCCTGGGGGGCCTGGCTTCGTGAGGGAAAGGCCTGGTATGGACGCCATTGGTGGGGCTTGGAACGTAGGGGTGAAGAAGCTATTTTTGCCTTAGGCATTCACGGCCAAGTGCTCTTGCTTAGACCAGCGATTTCGGGTGTTGCGGTGCGTTTAGGCAACCGGTGGGGTGGCGAGCACCTTTGGCCCGAAGAGCTCTTTGATCTGCTCGACGATCAAGCTTTGGTTGAGTAAAATAAGCGCGATGATCCGCTTTCCTGTTCTCGGAGTTCGGGCCGTAGCCCTCGTAGCTAACTTGTTTGTCCTCATTACGGCACCCCTTTACAGTGATCTTGCCCCTGCCGTCTGGCGGCCATGGATTGGTTGGGAAATACTGGCGCTTAGCCTTGTTCTGGCAGGTTCGTTGTTTCGCCTAAGGGAGGATTTTCTTGATCTGTCCACTTGGCCGGAGGGACGCCCCCGATTTTGGACGGTGCGAAGTTTAGACCTACTAACAGCAA
Source organism: Spirochaetales bacterium (assembly GCA_013044245.1). Taxonomy (GTDB): domain Bacteria; phylum Spirochaetota; class Spirochaetia; order JABEVK01; family JABEVK01; genus JABEVK01. The sequence continues at coordinate 4,800 of JABEVK010000044.1, forward strand.
TCCCGTGGGAACTGCCCTTCGTTTTGGGGTTCATGAACCCGGTCCACACCCTCTACCTAGCCGTCTTTTTGCGGTACTTTCGCTTGTTTTTTGTTCTGGGCTACCTCCAGGACATTACTTCCACCTTGGAACTTCCCCCGGCTGTTCAGCGCATCTTGAATATCGTGATCATCTTTGCGTTTTCGGCGCATTACATCGCCAACGCATGGATTCTGGTCACAGGAAACCCCGACCACTTTGACGATGTCAGCCTCTACCTTAGGGCGCTGTACTGGACGGTTACAACGATGACAACGATCGGTTACGGCGACATCACCCCTCATGGCAATTCCCAAATTCTTTTTGTAATTTTTATCGAAGTGTTTGGGGCGGGCATGTATGGTTACGTTATCGGTGTTGTGGCCAGCCTTATTTCAAACTTTGATATCGCCAAAAACACCTTTCAACACAAAATTGATCAGGTCGAAGCGTTTCTCCGTTATCGCAAGGTTCCCAGGCATCTACAAAGACGGGTGAGAGAATACTTTGACTACCTCTGGAAATTCCGCCGCGGTCATGAAGAAGCGCAAATTGCTGACACCCTCCCCGCTCAACTGTGGTCAGATATCGGTCTTCACCTTAACCGCGACCTTTTGGAACGTGTACCTCTTTTTCAGCACGCACCTGAGGCGGTTTTGCGGCAGCTTATTTTGCGCCTTCAACCGGTAATCCTTCAACCCGGGGACATCGTTTTTGAAGAAGGCGAAATCGGTCTAGATATGTACTTTATTACGAAAGGCTCCGTCGAAGTGGTATCGTTCGATCGAAAAAAAAGCTACGCCATTCTGCAGGAAGGTCAATACTTTGGCGAAATTGCCCTATTGAATTCTGTCCCCCGCACGGCCACCATTATCGCTCGCGATTGGTGTGAGCTGTACCGTATCGATAAACCTACCTTTGACCGAGTCGTTGAGCGCTTCCCAGGCTTTGCTGACGAAATTCAGCGAATTGCTCATCAACGGCGCCAAAATGAAGCCCAACGATCTCGCTAACCGATAATCCACAAAGCCTTAGGGCCGCCCCACCAGGATTTACTTTGACGGGACTCGTACTCAGCCCACGTCATCTTTACCAACTGCTGTTCAGGCAGCAACGCCGTCGGCTTTGACTCGTCGTGGCCTATTAACTCAACAGATTCCCACCAAACCCTCGTGTCAGGCCACGCCTTCCATTGACCTACGGTACCGGGGTTCCAATCAGCGAGGAGAATCAGCCGATCAGAGATAACAAGAAAGGTCTCGCTCCCATGAGGCCCTAAAGCCTCGACCAAACCCTCTTGCTGATCAGAGTGACAAAAGACAGGGGTCATTCCCAAATCGTACGCCAAACGTTCGACTTTTAGACGTTGATTCCCTGCTAAAAGCCAGTGCCAAGGAACTTTTCCTTTGAGATGGGCTTTTAAAGCTTGCACACATGACGCTACCCAGGGGTTCGAGCCCGTATCCATCCACACGACAACGTTACTCATGTTTGCCTCTAGCGCGTAGTATACTCCGTTTTTTATGGATTTTTTTGACTTTTTAAGAAAATCTTTGAGAAGGTTTAGGCAAAATATGTTATAATTTACAAGGAATATCGCCGGTGAGGAGGTCAAAAGTCATGAACAAGACTAACGTTGTTGAAATTCTTGAACAGATCCTGCAAACCTCAGCCCCCAAACCCCGCGATTTGCTTAAACTCGATTTTTACCGTCAGGCCATGATTCTCTTTCAAAGCGAAGAAGCTCAGCTGAGACAGAATGGCTTCCCAGAGTTTGAGCTTGAACAGCACCAAGCCGCGCACCGGAAACTGTTTCACCAACTCAAGGATTTTTCTGGTCCTTGGGAAGAATTTCGTCGCTTCTTAGAAACGTGGCAAAAGGACCATGAACAACAAATTTCCCCCGTTCTTCGCTCATAAAAGCCCACAAGAGGAGTAGCCGTGACTCTGGATATCACCACGCTTAGTTTAGCCCTCTTTTTGGTGTACTTAGGCAATACCTTTCTGGCCCTTTTTTTAATTTGGGTCCAGCAACGATTTCCTGGTTGTCGGCTTTGGGTGACGGCACAGGCACTGTTGACCGCCGGGGCCCTGTTAATGCTGTTGCGGCCTTACCTTGAGCCGGTAGTGATTGTTGCCGGCAATGCCCTATTGCTTTCGGCTCTGCTTGTTTTTGCCCATGCACTTTGGGTTTTTCGTCTAAAACGCCCCTTTCCCCGCGCGATTTATTTTGTGCTCATCCCTGTCGTTCTGTCGCTGTTCATGGTGTCGAATCAGAATTTTGCCTTAAGAGCCCTCGTCTTTTCGGTTTGGGCAGGTCTAGGAACCCTTTTTGACGCCGTCTTGTTGCTGATCCAACGAGAACCACGTTCGCAACAAGTAAGGTTACTAACCGCCATTCCTTTTGGTCTTGCTTCGGCGGCTTCGTTCTTCCGAGCAGGGGGCAATATGATTCCTGGTATCCCGGTGGGTAGTTTTGAGCACCCTGAGGGGGCCAATGGTTTCTATCTTTTGGGCGCAATGCTCCTATCAACAGTCATGCTTTTTGGTTACTTTATGATGCTCTCGCTCAAAGATCAGCAAACCCTCCACGAAAAAGAACTACAGATTTTGAAGCGGAACCACCAGCTCTGGGAGACCAATAAAGCCAAAGACTTATTTTTCTCGCTGGTCGCCCATGATTTACGTGGTCCCATTGGCGGTGCGGCACGCTTCGCCCGCAAGCATCTTTTATCGAAAACCGAACCGCAGGATGATCGTTTTGAAGCTCTCGACACCCTGACCGCCTCGTTAGAAAAAACCAATGAGTTTTTAGAAAAACTCTTATGGTGGTCCCACGCTCAGCTCGGAGCCTGGGAGCCCCACTGCCTGCCCGTTGAGCTGAATGCCGCGCTCTCACAGGCTGTGGACTGGATCAAACCCCTTGCCGCACAAAAAAACATCTCACTTCGCTTTCCCTGGAACAGCTTACCCACGATAGAAACTGACGCCGATTCCTTACAACGGATTTTAGGTAACCTCTTGTCAAACGCTGTGAAATTTAGCCTGCCAGACCGCGAAATTTCTCTGAGCGTGCAAGAGAACCCTGATTCGTGGGAAATCCGTGTTGAAGATCACGGCATAGGCATGGACCCGAAGAGCTTAGAGGCTTTATTCAAAATTGAACAAAAACTTTCGACCCATGGAACACAGGGCGAGCGGGGTAGCGGCTTAGGGCTGATTTTAGCTCGGACTCTCGCCCTGCGGTTGGGGGGTGACCTAATCCTTTCGAGTCAACTTGGCGAAGGAACGACAGCCACTCTCAAGTTACCTAAGACGAGGCCCCAGGAAGCAGACGAAGCACCGCCTCTTTAAGACGTGCAAGATCATAGGGTTTTTCTAAGTAGAGGTAAGGAGCCGTTCTTAACAGGCGGTCTTTGACGTCGGCCTCGGGATAGGACGACAAAAAAATGATCGGCGTAGCGTAAAACCCGCGAATCTGGACCGCTGAATCGATGCCATCGCGAAAACCGTAGAGCTTAATATCCATGAGGACTAAATCTGGACGATGCTTCAAAAAGGCTGAAAGAACTTTATCGGCGTCAGCGACCACTTCAACCACCAAAAACCCGGCGTCATGGAGGTCTTCTTTGAGTTCAAGCGCTAAGATAGGTTCGTCCTCGACAATCAATAACCGGGGCTGACTTTGCACGTTAGGCCTCTGAGTTCAACCTATCGCAGGAAGAGGCAGTCGTCAACTGTTTGGTCCTAGGAGGCTCAGTGTGCGTGCGGTGCCGGCGCAAGACCCGCCGCAAACGAATCGGGGGTAATGCCCACGTAGACTTGCGGGTTAGTGAAGCCCCCCACTCCGCTTTCAGCCTGCGCGGCTACCCCCACGGTGAAGGGGAGGTGAATCTGACCAAGAATCAACAAGGTATTGAACTCAAGACCATAGGTAAGTCCTTGGTCAAAGTTTGGTGAGGCTTGCCACTGCCCCTGGGCACCGGCATCTACCCAGGCACTTAACCCTTGAACGGGTGCGCCTAACCCCAGCAGGTTGATGTCGGCGAAGCCAAAAGGCCACGTTATTTCGAGCTGTGCGTCTGTCCTCCACCTATCAGATATCCCATGGGTGTTGAGAGGCAACGGCGAGTACGAAGGGGTCATCAAAATCAGCGAACCCTGACTATCGACAGTAGTCTGCAAACGCCCCTGAAAAAGCACCGGTCCGATGGGGATTCCCCCCTGAAGGGTGTTAAAAACGTCAGTCTTGAGAACACTTTGACTCCAGACGGGCAACGTCCATTGCGCGACCGCTTTCTCGGACCAGCCCCAGGAACCGTAAGGTTGGTTGACAGAGGCGTTGGGGTTTGATTGTCCCCACTGAAGTGCCACTTGGGTGACTAGGTTATTGGTTATCCAGGTCGGAGTGTGATCACTCGTCGTCACCACAGCCGCCTGAACGGTTGAGCGGTTAATGAGTTGGGGAGTATCCCACTCACCCCAGGGTACCGAGGCCACCATTTCGGCGGCGTCAAACATTTCATTGGTGGTGGGTTGCAAAAGGGTACGGCTTGTCGACACCAACCCTTGCCACCCGGGGGCCCGCCACGAATAGCTAAAACTTCCCGTCACCAACTGGTTCATTTGTGGAAAATACTCACCCATTAACTGCCAGGATTGAGTCTCGAGAAGCGAAGTTCCCGCTAGGAAGGCTCCCGCGCCCAAGGTCCAATTTTGTCCCGTGCCTGTCAACGTCGGAAAAGGAAGAGGAATCCATAAATTGGGAAGTGGCAAGTCACACCAGGGGTGTGATACCAGCACAGGAGGTGCCTTGACCGACGGAGGGCTGGGCTGTTCGGCTACAAGTGGCATTGGCTGGCGCTCGGGCAAGCTGAGGTTCTTGTACTGCTTAAGTGCCCAACCTTCCCACGTATAGGTTTGATACAGCAGACTGTTGTTAACCAGGATTCCTGAAGCATCGCCCACCGGGTCACGGGGTAACCTCTGCCACGTATGGTGGGGAACATCGACCAACCACAGGTCAAGACGACCCGCTTGATCGGTGGAAACAGTGAGCTGAGTTGAATTCACCCAACGGGGAAAGTACAACGCCGCACCGGTATTGAGGTGTTCTTTGACCTGTCCACTGGCGTCAGTGATGGTCAGCCCCTGTTGCCCCCTCAGGTTGTCGATAAAAACGAGGGATTGACCATCTGGTGACACCGCCAAGGTTTGCAAAAGGTGGTTTTTGGCCTGGTAGATGACCTTAAAGTGACCGGAAAGGTCACCCTTGACCAGAACTTGCTGTGTACCCCGTCGTTGGAACGCCCACCAAGTGTGACCCTCGGGCGAAAGTTGGGGAGAGTAAAAGCCCGTCGCCGGGGATAGCCGCTTGAGGCGCCCGTCGTGGGCCAGCCACAGCGTAAACTTTTCGGTATCGGTTTCTGGTTGACTAGTTTGATTGGTCGTTAACGGGCTTGAAACCAAAAATGTCTTTCCGTCGGCACTCACCCCAAAGGAATAAGGGTCTGACAGGCTGACAGGCAACAAAAGCTGTGGGGGGTTACCCTGAAGGCTTTCAAGGTACAACCCAGGAGCACTGGCTTCGGGTACCGCATACCCCACAAAACCGCGAGCGGTGGGGTACGGGAGGTACCAGTCCCCTTGCCCCGCTGGGGATACCAACGTACCCGGGATAAAAGAGGCATCGGGGGCAAATTTTTTGAGCATAAACTTTTGGGCAGCATGGAAAAAGGCCGGACCGCTGAGGTGAGTGTAGGCTTCGAGAGCCCTGTTGTACCCCCAAAAGATCGCCCAGGGTGAGTTTACATCATTGAGGTAAATAGTGTTAAAGGCTTTTTCGCCCCAGTGTTCCCTCAGGTAATCGACCATCATGAAGCCCGAAGGATACCAACGGTCATAGGGGTGTAAAAAACTCCCGTAGGCCGCTTGATCGTAGGTCCACATGTGATGTTCCAACAACGGCGCCTTATACTCCATTTCGAAAAACGGGTTACGAGCACGCCCCCCCGAGGCAAACATTCCCTCGGTATTGGTGGTGATCCCCTCGACAGCCCAACCGGGGAGAAACAACATATTGTAAGCAGGAGCGTCAGAGCCCAAAAGCCAACGCCAGGCCCCAACCCCTTGGGGTTGAGAAAGGTGCACAAAATGGGTGAACTCATGAACTAACAGATTACGCAGATAGTCAGTCGAATACGCCGAAATCAGAGTCGTTGTCGGCGGGGCGACAAACAGGTTAAGCCGACGCGGTAGAAAAGCAAAAAAGCCATTAAAGGCGTCCGAGGTCGTGCGGACCACCGCCAGGACGTGCGTTGGTCGGTAGCCGAAGTACCCGGTCACCTGTTGATAAACCTCTTCGGCAAACGAGGCCAATTTTAACGCTGGAAGTTTACCATCAGGCTGGTAAACGAAGGTGAAGTGTTCGGTAGAGATTTCACGCCACGCTGGCTCGGCCGACAGGTTAGACGAAATAATCAGAGCCAAAACGAGCGACAGACCAACTTTCTTCACCATTTACTTCCTTACATACTGAAATCAGCTTTTAACAATCAAAACCTGTACCACTTCACTTTGGGGCTGTCAAGTAAACTTGTGGCCCGATCTTACTTGACAAAACTCATGCGTCGTTTAATATTATGACTAATGACTATAATATAAAACGGTCATTGATGAGGAGGATTTATGAAAACTTTACTTCGCTTGGCCAGTGTGGCCTTGGTGGGCTGGGTAGCGGTCAGTCCGGCGCTCGCCGATCAGCAAGGGGACAGTATCGCCAAGGCCTACTTTCAGCTAAAAAAGGCGCATGACACTTTTGCAGTTGCCACAATGGTGATCGTCGACCAGGACGGGAATAAAAAAGTTCGTAAACTCGAAATGTGGACAAGGGAAACTTCTGACTCAAAAGAAGCACTCACAAAGTTTTTACAACCCGCAGATGTCGCCGGCACGAAGTTTTTAACGGTGAGCCATGAAGGCGAGCCTACTGACCAGAGGCTCTACCTGCCTGCGTTGGGTAAAACTCGTAAGATCGCATCAAGTGATAAATCGGGAAAGTTCGTCAATTCTGATTTCTTTTACTATGACTTAGAAGCCCGCTATTACGGTGATGACCGGTATAGCTTTTTAGAAGATGGCGCAACGTTACCAGATTACCCGGGAATGACGTTTTCGAAGATCGTTATGAAGGCAAAATCGGGGGAATGTCCCTATGCCAAGTCAATCGCCTGGGTCAACGATGACAACCATTTTATCTATCGAATTGATGTCTTTTCAAAAGATGATGGCGGGCTTTGGAAAACCATCAAGTTTGGAAAGGTCAAAGATATCGACGGGGTTTTGATTCCCACTGAAACTTTGGTGATCAATCATCGGGGCCATTCCAAGACACTGCTCGTTATCAGCGACTTAAAAGTCAATCAGGGAGTTTCAGCAAGTCTCTTCTCGGTCAAAGGCCTAGAGGAATAAGGAGGCTCGGCGTGCGTTCATTGCTATTCGTGGCCGCTCTGTTGGCCAGTGCTGGTCTTGTGACGGCGCAGGACCTTAGTTCGGAATTGGGAGGCGATATGGGGATAGCCTCAGGCTCAGCCCCTTCCCCTCTTTCGGTCAGCGGTGATCATAGCGTTATTTATCACCAGCCCTTGTGGTCGGATAATTGGACCTATTCCAGTCCAGCCCTGGAGCCCGAAATGGACAATTCTCTTGGCTTCACCTATAAAACAGGTCACCTCAAATTGGTCGCCAACGGAACCGTGAAAACTTTTGCCAGCCCTCAAGGCTGGGCAGCCCTGTCCCAGTTCGAGATCGGAGAAACCTACCTTTCGTGGACCCCAGGAAATTTCCTGGTAAACCTAGGCTACCAGGTCTTCAACTGGGGGGTCGCTGACAAGTTCAACCCCTCCGATGGTCTGAACGCACGCGACTATGCTGTTTCGATGGACGCCCCGAAAATCCCCCTTTTGGCGGCAGATGTCCGTTGGTTTCCCGCAAAATGGCTATCAGTTGAGGGCGTGATTTCACCCTATCAAAGTCCCAGCCGTTTTCCTGTAGACTTTACCGCCAATACACAAGGGGGTCTCGAAACCACGGCTGCTGAGCTTGCTAGTTCCCCTTTGGGTAGCTACTATGCGTCCTACAGCCCGCAAACAAGCGCCGTTTTTGCCCCGGATGATCCCAATTCCGCGGTCGCTGGGGCCAGACTCAACGTCTACTCGGCGGTGGATCTGGGCGTCAGCTATATATACGATATCGACCCCTACGCAACCCCCGAAGTAACGATGGAGGGCCTTGTAGGACCAAGTTCCACCACCCTTTGGGTACCGAAACAAGTCACACTCGTCTATAAAAGGATTCACCGTTTTGGCGTCGATGCCAAAACTACCGTGGGTCCCCTAGGCCTTTGGGGAGAAGGCGGTTTTGACCTCACAGAAAACCCTTGGGACACCTCGGACCAAATTCGACGAGACAGGCTGGCCTGGACTTTGGGAATGGATTTTAACTGGGGCTACCACAACAACTTTTACACCAACTTGCAGTACATAGGGTCGTGGGTTCCCGGTTATGATCAAACCACACAGTCCGATTACGCCTCCCCTCTAAGCCTTGCTCAGCTCACCAACCAAGCCTATATGCAGACCATGACCTACCGGCAATTGACGCAAACCTTGGGGGATTATACAGAAACCTGGCTTCAGGGCCTCACCTTTAAGCTAAAATTCCCCTTCGATTCTGATACCTTTACCCCCTCAATCAGTGGGGTATTTACCGTTCCCTTCGGGTATGACTCAACGCTAGAAACTAGGTACGCCTCACTGGCCATCAAACCCGAACTGGACCTTATGCCGGCTGATTCTTTTCACCTCAGAGTAGGAGCCGACTTAGCCTGGGCCTGGGTCAAAAAAGTCGGCCAAACAGCGGTTACCCTCGATACCAACGTAGACCGTATCGGCGTGTATACCCCCTACAACGATGTCTATATCAGTGTCGACTATCAGTGGACGACTCAATAAGGAGAGCCTCGTGGAAAAATTTCTCAGAGCCAGTGGACGCCTGTATCGGCACCCCCGCTTGGTTCTTTTATTGGCCTTTGCCGTCACCCTCGCGTTGGGTTGGGCTTTGCCGAAGATCCAATTTGACAACAGTATCCGATCGATGCTACCGGCGAATAACCCCGCTTTGATGCTAGACAACTACTATGAAGCAGAAAGCCGTTTCGGCAAGAGTTCCATGATCATTGTCGGTGTTAAAAGTCAGGATGCCTTTTCGCCGACAACCTTAAGCTATTTGCAAAATCTTACCGCCAAGGTTCAAAAGCTCAACCGAACCCTACCCGCACAGCAGTTAAGCCGTTGGTTGGGAGTTTCGGTTAAAGATGCACAACAAATTGTCGACGCCGCTCTTGACCAGGGTCTTGACGCCAAAGACTTTGTTAAAACGTTCTATCCTTGGCTCATCGACCCCGCACAGTCGATGAAGAACCTTGGTTGGAAGGCTCCCTTAGCACAGAGAGTCGCAACAGCCAGCCGGGGCAAAGACCCTGTAAAGTTTTATGCCTGGCTCGAAAGTCCGATAAAAAAAACGCAATCGTTGATTAACGCCGACTATATCGCCAACGAAGACGGTTCGTTAGTCAGCGACAAACTCCTCCCTGAGGGAACCGTGATCACTCCAGAAGTCGCCGCCAGCCTAAAAGCCAAAGCGGAATCGTGGAGCATTTACCGCAATGTTCTTTACTCACAAGACGACCGATTCGCGACGTTGATCATCCAACCAAAGACCGAGGATGCCGATGTTCAGCTCAGTCTTGTCACAGCGATCCAACAGGTACTGAACCAGGACCACAGTCCGGGCATCACTACCTACCTGGATGGAGAACCCGTTATCTCGAGCGATATGGGCACCACGTTAAAATCGGATTTAGCACTCCTGATGCCCCTCGTCATTTTGGTTGTTCTGATCGTGCTCTTTCTCAGCTTTAAAAACGTGCAGGGTGTTCTATACCCCATGATCGTCGTCATTATGGGTGTGGTCAGTGCCCTAGGGGCGATGGCCTGGTTAGGGATCCCCATTTCGATCGCCTCTGTTACGTTGCCGCCTTTAATGGTGGCTATCGCCAGCGCCTATGGCATCCACCAGATGAACCACTATTTTCTTGACCCTGGGCACGACAAACGCGAGATTTTGACCCGCAACCTTGGTGTTGTCGGCCTGGCTGTGACCTTATCAGGAATCACCGTCATGGTGGGCTTTGGCGCTCTGGCGGCCGAAGATTTTGTGCCCATCAAAAACTTTGGTATATTTACGGCTTTTGGAGACTTAGTGGCTGTTGCCGCCGCCCTATGGGTTCTTCCTGCCGCGATTCTCTGGAGTAAAAAACCTAAAAATCTTGCCTACCATGAGCCGACTAAGGGGATGGTAGGCCATTTACTCAAGGGAATGGTTCACCTTAACAGGCGCTGGTCTTGGCTAATTCTTGTCATTTCCCTGGCGCTAACCGCAATTTTCGCAGTTGGTGTCTTTTTCGTAAAGTCAGAGCTCAATAACGTTTCGTTTTTCAAGAAGGAATCCCCAATTCATGTGGCAGATGACGTTTTGAACCGCGAACTGGCGGGGACTCAGACGATCAACGTGATTCTGGACTCGCAGTTTGGTGAAGGAAAGACCAAGGGAGAACCTGTGTCCTTGGTCACACCCGCCGTTTTGAACAAAATTGATGCGTTCTCGCACGCGGTTAAAGCCAAGTTCCCCTATGCCACCAAGACCTTGTCATTTGTGGATATTATCAAAAAAATGAATCAAGAGATGAACGGGGGTTCGCCGCAATTTTATACCATCCCTCAAGACCCCAAACTGATCGCACAGTACTTGTTCATTTTTTCAGGCGATATCCATAGTGTCGTCACCGACAGCCACGATAAACTCAGAATCTCGATTACCCTTAAACGGGTCGGTACTGATGACTCAGAAGCGGTCGCAAACTTTGCGCGACAGTACTTTGATCCGGCGTTTCAACAAGCCAATCACCTCCATGTAGCCATCACGGGAACAGCGCACCTCTACTATGTAGGGAACTCTCTCTTGATGGACGGCATGATCAAGAGCATTGAAATCTGTGTAGTTCTTGTTTTCATCTTGCTCTTGGTGGTGTTGAAAGATTTTTGGATGACGTTGATTGCCATGATCCCTATCGCCATGACGTTGGTCATTGATTTTGGGGTATTGGGTCTGTTTGGCATCCCCCTCAACACGGCGACAGCGATGGTTTCGTCTATCGCCATCGGTATCGGGGTCGATTATTCGATCCACTACATCACCTGGTACCGGTCAGAACTCCGCCGGCGCCCCGACATTCACCTCGCCCTCGAAAATACCATTCTGCACAAAGGGCGTGCCATTCTTTACAATATGTTTGTGATCGTCGCGGGATTCCTTGTTCTGGTGGTTTCGAATTTCGTCCCATTAATCCAGTTCGGATTTTTAACCGCCATCTGTATGCTAACAACGGCGTTTGGAGCACTGATTGTCGTCCCTGCAGTAATTCTGCTGCTCTCAAAAAAGAACTTCAAGTTCCTGTACTTGGGTACGCTCACCGCTAAGTCTGAAGAATAAAAGAAAGGCCTTGCTCTCGAAAGAGGCAAGGCCTTTTCTTTGCTGGAGATGCTGTTATTGCGGAGGAATGATCAACTGCCAGCCCGGATAGATCAAATCAGGGTTTTGAATGAGCTTTTGGTTTCGTTTCCAAATCTTAGGCCAATCCAAAGGCCGGCTGTAGATATTCGGATAACCCGCAATACGCCATAGGCTGTCGCGATGCGCTGGAATGAGGCGCACCGTATACACCTTATCAACAGCCATCTCAAGGTAAATATCCACTAGACGTTGAGCATCAAGAAAATACTGCGAAGCTAAAACGTAGTTCCCGCCTTTATAGAAGGAAACTCCTTTTTCCCAAGTTGTCTTTGCCTCTTCAAGGTAATCCAAACGGCTTTTTTCGGCCAGTACGACGGTTGATCCATCATGGGGGATGAGCTCGGAATGGCCTTGCGAAGGATTTGGGGTTGGCAAAGGTGACGTAGCTGGTGCCGGTGAAGGTGTAGCCTCGGCGGGAGGTGCCGCGTCTAACGCTTTTTGCCCATTCCAGGGACGAGGACCAATAATCTGATCTTCGGGGGTAACCACTGTCGCTTGTGAAGCTTTTTCGATTTTTTGCATCGTAGCTTTCATCAGAGCTTCAGCGTTCTTTTTTTGGTTTTGGGTCAAAGCCGCATTCTGCGCTTGTTGGGCCTGAAATTCCGCTTGCGTCCAGGCTTCTAAAGCCGCTTCTAAATGATACGAACGGTAGGAGACAACTCCCTGGAGGAAGGAGTCCCCCGCTTTTTGAAGCAGATCGGGTACCCAAATCATGGCCTGAGCCTGCTCGGCGGCGTGAATGGCCTTTTGAGCCGCACCTTTTTTTTGCTTGGCCGTATCGAGGTTTTGACTCACTTTATCGTAGAGTTTGACTAAAGCTTCCAGGGCAGTTCCGCCCTGAGCCTCGCCTTGATCCACGTTGGTCTGAAGTTCCTTCTCGGCGGCGAGACGTAAAGCGTCATCTTTTTGAAATTCCGCGGGATAGAACTTGTCGCCTTTTAAATCAACGATGAGTTGTCGGGCACGGTCCAAACGAGCCATCATAGCCGCACGCCTGGCGGCTAAGGCATTGTCACGAGCCGTATTGGCATCCGTGACGGCTTCGGACAACAAGATTCGAGCCTTTTCGGGGTCAGATTGTCCCAAAGAATGGGCTTGTTTCAACTCTTCTTTGGCCCTAGCCAACATCGTAGGACTATAGCGCTCAGCCTGAGCCGCTTCGGCCTGACTGATAGCGTTTTCAGCCGGACCATAATCGCTGGCTGTTAAAGCATTGGGAACCACTTGCGGTGCGACGGGCTTTTCGGGCACGGGAGTGGGTTTAACCTCTTGAGGCTTAGGAGCTACTGGTTGCGCCGAGGGGGCGGGTGGAGCAGAGGGACAACCTGTCAAAAATAAGGCCATCGAGATAAGAACCGCTGTCACGGCAAACTTCATGGGAGAACACCTCCTAGTAACTAAAGTATTTTACTAGAAAGTGCCAGAAAAATCTAGAAAAAAACGCTGTTTCCCCCTAAGATCAACGCATGACGAACCTTTTCCAACGCCGAAACCAGCGTTTTTTTGCTTTTTGGGGGTTATTTGGTGGAATACTCCTGGTGGCAAACCCGTTGAGTGCGGTTTCGGTAGCCCAAATATCGGAGCTATCGGGATCGGTAACGGTGACCCGACAAGGGAGCCCCCTTGCTGAAAACCTTCAACCAGGCACGGCTCTTGAGGATTATGACCTCATTGTTACGGGGCCGCAAAGTCAATTAACAGTGATTTTTCCCACAGCGGGAGGGTTTTCGGGATCGCTTCGTATGGGGCCCAATACAGCCTTATGGTGGCAGGTGTCCTCAGCCTGGGGACAAACGGCGAAGATTTTTTTACTGCGTGGCAGTATGCGAGTTAACAGCGATCCGGCACAAACCCGTAACCATTTAGAGGTTCAAACTGCTCGCCTGCGGCTCAAGGCTACCAAGGCAACTTTTTGGGTGGCTTCTGACAACAGGAACCTTTTGGCGGCCTCGCAAGACGGTGTTATTACAGGGACCTTTGACAATCTGACACTTTTTTCGCAACCAGGCTCGGCGCTGGAACTTAATGGGAACAACTTTGTACCAGTGTCAGCGGACCCGTCCACTCTCACTGACTTTCTCAACCAATGGCAAGAAGCCACGAAAAGGCAAGCTCAAAAAGCACTTGTGCACTCCTTTCCTGAATTGGCTCGTCAGTACCTACTAGAACTGGGACAACTCAACCGTGCTGAGGCTCGCCTGAGGCGCGAAGCCATAGCCGTTTTAAACTTATGGAAATCGCAAGACACAGCCGGAACAGTAAGTCCCTTAAAAGAAGCGGAACACGAAAAAAGCCTCGTTGTTGGACCGCTTTTGCAGGTACAGCGGCCACTGATCGCAACACTGAGCCTGAATGAGAGTCTCAAACAGGCCTGGCAGAGCGAGCGACTTGGTAACCTTCCCGAAGATACAGCGGTCTATTATAATTATACTGCTAAAGATTTTTTTGAGCGCTGGCGGCAGGATCAAAACTCTTTAAGCCGTTGGACAGCAGACTTTTGTTGGGATAGCAAGCTTTTTGCTGAAAGAAACCAAGGGAAAGCGCTCCCGCAAGAGACAAAATCCGCCGAAAGCATAAAAGAATCAGATTTCTTCAACTGAGGAGCCTATGGAATTTATTAAAGTCCTAATCGATTGGTACACTGCCAATTTGAACTATTTAACGGTGTTTCTCCTCATGTTCATGGAATCCACCTTCTTACCCATTCCCTCTGAAATGATTCTGCCCCCGGCGGCCTTCATTGCCGCTGATACCGGACAAATGAGTATCGTTGGGATTCTTCTGATCGGGACCTTGGGCAGTTTAGTGGGAGCAAGTTTCAATTATTTCTTGGCAAAACTTTTGGGTCGCCCCGCTGTTCACGCTCTTAGTCGTACGAGAGTCGCCCACCTCATGTTCATCCATGAGCGCTCGGTGGATCACGCCGAAACTTTTTTCAACAAATATGGTCGCAGTGCCACGTTTTTCGGCCGCCTCATCCCGGCCGTCAGGCACTTACTTTCGATCGCTGCCGGGTTAGCCAAAATGCCGCTTCGACGCTTTTGGCTGTTTACCTTTCTTGGGGCTGGTCTGTGGAATACTTTTCTGGCCCTTTCGAGTTACTTTTTATCGCTCGCCTATGGGACACAGCAGGTCAAAGATCTTATCCACAAGTATTTCAAAGAAATCTCTTGGACATTGATTATCCTGGGGATTCTTTTAGTTGCTGTCCTTCTTATTAAACTCTGGAAAGATAAACCCACAAAAAAGCCCAAGGCAGACCTAGCCCACAAAAATGAGTGAGGAAAATGTCTAGTCACCAACAAAAAAGTTCATTCGAGCTTCTACGTCTTGGGTTTCTCATTGCCGGTGCGTCGACTCTTGTTTTTCTCCCCATGGAGTTTTACCTCAAGCCTCCCTCGTGGCCCGTCTTTACAAGCATCAATATTCTCTTGACCGTGTTGTATTTTGGCTTTTGGCGTCTCGTGCGGCCTGAATGGTTAACGAAGGCATCTATAGCGCTGTGTACAGCATCCAGCTTTCAGATGTTCCTCGCCGTCAATTTTCATTATGGCCCTCTTCTGGGCCTTCAAGCATTTTTTCTTATCTTTGCCTACCTACCCTTTCTTTTACTCCCGACCCACCATCGAGCCTGGGTGTATACTCTGAGTTCCCTCAACATTGTTTTTTTTGTCTGGACGACTTTCTTTTTAAGTGCAACGAATTTTACCACCTACTCGGCTGACGTGATGCGCTTTTCTCACCTGATGTCGGCCCTGATCATTGTCGCGATTTTTATTGTCTTAGTGATTTATTTTCAAATTTGTTCACGCCGACGCGAAGCAGAACTTTTAGACAACGCCCATAACCAAGATTTACTGTTCTCGTTGATTGCCCACGATTTACGGGGACCTGTGGGTGGCTTAAAAGAAGGCCTTGGCTTTTACGAATTTCACCGAAATGCGATGGGTGACCAAGAACAAGCTGATTTCTTACATTCTTTGCGGCAAACAGCTGACAACACCTTTACACTACTTGAAAATCTTTTACTTTGGACCTCGCAACGTCAAGGGCGACTGCCATTTCATCCTTTTCCTCACGCGTGGAAAGACCTCGTCGATTCGGTCGTCGGACTCTGGCAAGAACAGGCACGGGGTACCGATGTGACCTTCGAGCGTGACATTCCGAACGACCTTATTGTTACTTGTGATGCCGACATGATGAGCACGGTGTTGCGCAACCTGATTTCGAATGCGGTTAAGTTCTCCCCGAAAAAAAGTGTGATCCAAATTAGAAGTTCACTCAGCAACGGGTGGTTCTGCTGTGAAGTCCAAGATTCGGGCATGGGAATGGATGCCAACACGCAAGCGGCTCTATTTAACACCAAGGATCGACCACAACGGCATGGTTTACGAGGTGAACGGGGTACAGGGCTTGGGCTATTACTCGTTCAAGAATTCGTGGCACACCACGGCGGGAAAGTTTCTGTGCAAAGTGTGCTAGGCAAAGGGTCAACCTTTCGCGTCGAGCTTCCGCAAATTCCCCAATGAGCATACTACCGGATTTTCAAAGTCTCAGCCCCGACTTTATTCTCAACGCTCTTTATCGCCATTATGGTATCGACGCTGAAGCCGCTCTTAGGCCGTTTAACAGCTATGTTAACCGTGTCTACGGGTTGAACGACACCCAAGGCAACCGCTGGATTGTCAAGTTTTACCGTCCTGGTCGCTGGCTCCCCGAAGCCCTTGCCGAGGAACACGCCTTTCTTGCCGATGCCGGTGAAGCCGGTCTACCCCTGGCACTCCCCATCACCAATCTGAAAGGTGAAACCTTGAGTTACGAAGCCCCCTATTTCTGGGCGGTTTTTCCCCAAAAAGCAGGAAGAACCTTTGAAGGCGAAAGCCTATCGGATCTCGAACGGATTGGATCGTTAGTCGGACGCCTGCATAGCGCGGCAAAGCGGCGAAGCTGTCCGCACCGGCTTACTCTGACCGCATCGGGGGCGGGAGACCAGTTAACCCAGGAGCTGTGGGAGGCGGACCTCCTACCACACCGACTCAAAGAGCCGTTTTTCACCATGCTTGACCATGCGCTCGACACCATCGAGCCCTTACTAGACGGAACCGTTCACCATCGCATTCACGGGGATCTCCACCGTGGCAACATCCTTGATCGCGCTGACGAAGGCCTATTGCTGATCGATTTTGACGATATGATGACGGGGCCTCCGGTGCAGGACCTGTGGATGTTATTGCCCGACCGCTGGGAAAACTGCCGGGAAGAAGCCGAAGTCCTAGCACGGGGTTACGAGGTTTGGATGCCCTTTGATAACCGCTGGTGGAATTTGATCGAACCCTTGCGTTTTCTCCGTATGCTTTACTTTTTAGCATGGTGCGCTCGACAGCGGAAGGATGAAGGCTTTACTCGCCAATTTCCCGGGTGGGGTTCCCCAGAATTTTGGCAAAAAGAATGGGAGGACTTGAGCGATCAATATGAACGACTTCGTTTGTTGTGAAAGCTAGCCCAAAGACGGTTCTCTTTGTATTTTTGAATCAGTCCAAGGAGGTACCTATGGACCGAGAACCACGTTCATGGCGAAAAAGCAAGCCCGTGATGGAAGGAGCCGGAGTCCATCTCAAGCGGGCCTTGGGTTTTGGCGATCCTGGTGAAGCTGACCCTTTTCTTCTCTTTGATGATTTTCGCGGAAAGAAACCTGCCGATTATCAAAAGGGCTTTCCATGGCACCCCCATCGCGGGATTGAAACGATTACCTATATTTTGAAAGGTCGGGTTGAACACCAAGACAGCATGGGCAACAAAGGCATCATCGGAGCAGGTGATGTCCAGTGGATGACCGCTGGTCGCGGGATCATTCACCAAGAAATGCCCCAGGGGGCTGACGATGGGGAACTAGAAGGCTTTCAGCTCTGGGCCAATCTGCCGGCCAAGAACAAGTTAATGAAACCACGCTATCAAGAAGTCACCTCAACGGCTATCCCCGTCAAAACCTTAGAAGACGGTTCAACCATCCGCGTTATTTGCGGGCGTTGGGACACCGTAGAAGGCCCTGTTGAGGACATCATGACCGAGCCCGATTACTTGGACGTGACGCTAGCCCCAGGCGCCGATGTCTGGCACAAAATTTCCCCCGGAAAAAATGCCTTTGCTTATGTCATTGACGGACAAGGGATGTTTGGCTCCGGTGAGGTGATGACCAATGAGTCACTGGTCTTTTTTACCGACGGGGAACGCCTGCGTCTACGAGCCGAAAAAGATCATCCCTTTCGGTTTTTGCTCTGCACAGGGTTAGGGTTAGGGGAACCCGTAGCCTGGCACGGTCCCATCGTGATGAATACTCGTGACGAGCTCGTTCAGGCTTTTCAAGAATTAGAAGCGGGAACATTCTTAGGGTAAAGGATGACCCCGTGAGTCTGTTGTCTCGCGTAGGTTTCTGTTGCCTAGCGACCTGGGTGTGCTAAAAATAAAGAGATGAGCACGGTGATGAGGCCTGCCATAGCTAAAGCGATTCCGCTCATGGCACCCTCCACTTCTCCCAGAGTGATGGCTTTTGAAGTCCCTACAGCATGGCTAGAAGTACCAATAGCCACCCCCGCCACCACTGGGTCACGGACCCGAAAAAGCTTTAACATCAGGGGTGCCCATACCGCCCCTAAGATGCCTGTCAGAACAACAGCCGCCACAGTTACCG
This sequence comes from Spirochaetales bacterium, assembly GCA_013044245.1. Taxonomy (GTDB): domain Bacteria; phylum Spirochaetota; class Spirochaetia; order JABEVK01; family JABEVK01; genus JABEVK01. The sequence goes on from JABEVK010000044.1 coordinate 23,197, forward strand.
CCGGGATTCCCCCAATGTTGGGAGAAATGGCCAAGGCGAACGGTGTCGAGACCGATTTTACCAAAAGGGAATCGGTCAAAACCTGATCTAGACCAAACCACCTACTCAAAAGGTAAGCAGAACCTACGGAGACCAAGGAGCCTACCACTGTTCCGGCAAGAACCGGGAGAAAGTACTTTTTTAGACGTGACAGCTGAGTGTAAATCGACAAGGCCAACACAGCCGTAGCCGGGCCTAAAAACACCGAGATCACCGAACCGCCCTCATCAAAACTGGCTAAAGGGATATGAAACAACTCCAAAACGGCAATGCACAAAACCACGGCAATCAAAAGAGGATTCGCGATCGCGAGCTTTGTCTTTTTTTCTAACCAAATTCCGATTTCAAAGGTCAAGATGCTTAGTGTGATGCCGAAAAACGGTGAAGAGAAAACTTCGTTCATGCGAGAGGCCTAGGTTTGCGTTTTCGCGATCGTCCTAGCTCTTGCAGTTTCATCACGCCCCTCACTGTCAAGGCTGTGGACCCAAAGGTAAAAAAGGTGGTCAGAACGACAACTCCTAAAAGAGCCAATAAATGCGCTCGGATTTCACTAAACTGCGAAATGATTCCTACTCCAGCAGGGACAAAGAAAAACGCCATGTTCTTCAAAAGAAAATCCGCTTTTTGACGAATGCGGTCAACGTGGACGGCCTTAAAAAACAGCAAGAGAAAAAGAAGTACCATGCTGATGACACTGCCAGGGATGGGGACAGGCAAAAGGACGGAAACTATTTGTCCTAAGAGGCAAACACCAAAAACAAGGCCGATTTGCAGCATCAGTTTCACTCGTTAAAATTAGCAGAAAGGGCCCTGGGAAAACAAGGTGTTCTTGTTCGAAGCCAATCGTTTCGTTACAAAGGCACACGGGAGCAAAAGCCTAAAGGAGTGTATCGTGAAAGCTTTGGTGCAGAGGGTCAGTGAAGCGTCCGTTTCAGTCAACGGACAAATCGTGGGGCAAATCGCCGCTGGCCTGTTGGTTTATGTTGGTCTCGAAAAAGCTGACCAAGATGCCGATTTAGAATGGCTGGGACGGAAAGTTCTTGGGATGCGGGTATTCGCCGATGAAGCAGGAAAGATGAACCTTCCCCTCGGGGAACGAGGCCTCTTGCTCGTGAGTCAGTTTACCCATACCGGCGATTTACGACGAGGCCAACGCCCTGGTTTTGATTCTGCAATGTCGGTTAGTCAAGCCAGGATCTGGTGGCCACGGGTCATAAGCTTTTTTCAAACCCGACACCACCAAGTCGCCACAGGAGAATTCCAAGCCGACATGAAGGTGGCCAGTATTAATGACGGACCGGCCACCTTTTGGCTTGATAGCTATTCGAGAACCGCTGACAAAAGCTTTTCGGCTTCGTCTTTTGACAACCCTTGACGAGAAGCCCAATCGTCTAACTGATCGGAGGCGATTCTTCCCAGCGCCCAGTAGGTTGAACCCGGATGGCTAAACACAAATGCACTGACAGCAGCCGCAGGAACCATCATCCAACTTTCCGTTAAGCGAATGTCGAGTTCCGAGGCTCGCGATAGGTTAAAGAGTAGCTCTTTGTCTTGGTGATTGGGCAGACTAGGGTACCCCGGTGCCGGACGAATTCCTTGATACCGAACCGCTAACAAATCGGCCAAAGGCAAGTCTTCGTCGGGGGCATAAGCCCAGAGCTGTTTGCGAATTTCACGATGTACCCATTCTGCTGTCGCTTCCGCTAGTCTATCAGCTAAAATCTTTACCATGATGGCACGGTAGTCATCGCCTTGAGCCTCAAAGCCTCGCGCCAATTCGTCAGCACCAAACACCGCCGTAACTAAGCCGCTGACCCAATCGGGAATCTGCGATTCTCGGGGAGCAACGTAATCGGATAAGGCAAAGTAGACATCGGTTTTTTCCTTTTTTCGTTGCTGTCGTAGCGTCGCTAAACGTGCTTCGGGGGGACCTCCCCGCGAGGCCTCATCCGCCCAAATCAGAATATCATCACCATCTGAAGCAGCGGGTTTAATAAAAACCGCCGCCCTTGCCTCTAGGCGTTTATTCCCTACCAAATCGGCAAGCATGGCGCGAGCTTCGGCATAGAGGCGCTTAGCCTCAGCTCCATACTTTTCATGCATTAAAATTTCTGGGTACATTTCGGGCATTTGCCAAGCAACAAAAAAGAACGTCCAGTCAATCAGAGCCTCTAACTGGCCTAAAGGAATCTCGCGCCAATGACGAACCCCTGTCCAAGCCGGAACGGGAGGCTTGTACCCCCTGTTCCAGCCCCCCTCAAAGCGTTGCGACCGGGCGTCAGCCAGGGACAAAAACTCCTTCTGTGTGCTTCGGCCCAGCTTTTCACGGCGGACTTTTTCATAATCCGCACGGATTTCGGCGTCGAAACCGGGTCGCTGTTCGGGCGATAACAGCTTTTGCAAAACGGTCACCGCTAATGACGCATCTTTGACATGAACCACAGGCCCCGAGTACCGGGGTGCTATTTTCACAGCAGTATGGACTTTACTGGTGGTGGCACCCCCAATCAACAAGGGCAAAGTGAAGCCCTGACGTTCCATTTCTTCGGCCACATGTACCATTTCTTCAAGGCTGGGAGTAATGAGGCCCGACAGGCCCACGGCATCGGCTTTTTGTTCGAGGGCTGTTCGCAGGATGTCCTCACAGGCGACCATCACCCCCAAGTCGATCACATCGTAGTTGTTACAGCCGAAGACGACACCAACGATATTCTTGCCAATATCATGGACATCACCTTTGACAGTAGCCATCACGATACGGCCTTTTACTGAACCAGTACCGGATTTTTCTGCTTCGATATACGGAAGGAGCACGGCTACCGCTTGTTTCATCACCCGTGCTGATTTGACCACTTGAGGAAGGAACATTTTGCCGGCGCCAAAAAGATCGCCCACAATGTTCATACCATCCATCAGGGGTCCCTCAATCACTTCAATGGCCCTTGAAAAACCCTGCCGCGCTTCTTCGACATCTTCGTCGATCCAGGCTGATAAGCCTTTGACCAAGGCATGACTGAGCCGCTCACGGACCGGGGCCTGACGCCACGATAAATCTTCGCCTCGAGCTTCGGTAGAGGTAAAGCGATCCGCATGATCAAGAAGCCGTTCTGTGGCGTCGGGTCGGCGATTCAAGACAAGGTCTTCGACAAGTTCTCGCAGATCGGTATCAATATCATCGTAAACAGGAAGGACACCGGCGTTGACAATCCCCATGGTCATTCCCGCTTTCACGGCATGGTAAAGAAACACTGCGTGAATGGCCTCGCGAAGCGGGTTGTTCCCTCGAAAGCTAAAACTGACGTTGCTGACACCACCCGAGATTTTGGCTCGCGGCAGTGTAGTCTTGATTTCTTTGATAGCACGTAAAAAATCCACGGCATAGTTGGAATGTTCTTCAATACCGGTACCAATCGCAAAAATATTGGGGTCAAAAATTAAGTCTTCGGGGGCAAATCCTGCTTTTTCTGTTAGGAGTGTATAGGCTCGCCGACAAATCGAAACTTTTCGTTCATAGGTGTCCGCCTGCCCTTTTTCGTCAAAGGCCATGACGACAACGGCCGCGCCAAAACGACGTACTTCGCGGGCTTGTTCAAGAAATTTGGCCTCGCCCTCTTTGAGACTGATAGAATTGACAATCCCTTTACCCTGAAGGCAGCGCAACCCCTGCGTGATAACCGAAAACTTTGAGCTGTCAATCATCACAGGAACACGGCTTATGTCAGGTTCCGAGGCCAACAGATTTAAAAAACTCTTCATTTCGGCGGCGGAATCGAGCATGGCCTCGTCCAAGTTAATGTCGATGATTTGAGCACCGTTTTCGACCTGCTCACGAGCCACTTCCAAGGCCTCACCGGTTTTCTTTTCAACAATCAGGCGCGCAAATTTTTTCGACCCGGTAACATTGGTGCGTTCGCCAACGTTCACAAAGAGGCTATTCTCATCAATCACCAGCGGTTCAAGACCGGCCAACCGTAGTGTACCGGGGTCTCGTGGTATCGGTCGGGGCGGATAGGCCTTCACAGCCTCGGCGATAGCGCGAATATGTTCCGGAGTTGAGCCACAACATCCCCCCACAATATTGACCAGGCCGTCACGGGCAAAACCGCCGATGACTTTGGCCATAAAGCTCGGGCTGTGATCGTACTCCCCGAGCTCGTTTGGCAGACCAGCATTCGGGTGGGTTGATACTGCTGTCTCGGCCAAGCGGGCAAGCTCGGCGACATATTGCCGCAAAAGATCAGCGCCGAGGGCACAATTGAGGCCCACACTTAAAGGCTTGGCGTGTCGAACGGAGTACCAAAATGCTTCGGTGGTCTGCCCAGAAAGCGTGCGTCCTGAAGCATCCGTAATGGTTCCCGAAATCATCAACGGGATCGCTTCGCCGAGTTCTTCTTCGAGTGCCAGCACAGCCCAAATTGCGGCTTTGGCATTGAGGGTATCAAAAATCGTTTCGATCATGAGTAGGTCGGCTCCGCCTGCTATCAGAGCCCTTGCCGATTTTAAGTAATCGTGGGCTAGCGTATCAAAGTCGATAGCGCGGAAACCGGGATCATTAACCTCGGGTGACAATGAGAGCGTTTTTGACGTGGGGCCGAGGACACCGGCAACCCAACGAGGACGGTTTGGATTTTTTGCGGTCCAGGTGTCGGCTGCCGACCTCGCTAAGGCCGCTCCTGCACGGTTGAGATCTTCAGTATGAGTTTCAAGTCCGTAATCGGCCTGACTTGCGGCGGTGGAGTTAAAGGTATTGGTCTCAAGGATATCAGCTCCGGCTTCCAGATACGCCTCATGAATACCCCGAATGATGTCGGGACGGCTTAAAACCAGCAAGTCGTTGTCCCCTTTCAACGTTCGGGGATGATTTTTGAAGTGTTCTCCCCGAAAATCCGTTTCGGTAAGACGATGCTTTTGAATCATCGTGCCCATGGCCCCATCTAAAATCAGGATGCGTTCTGATAGGGCCTTTTTTAAGGCCACAAGGCGGTTCGATCGGTCAGTCACAAGTTCCCCCTCGAAAGTCCAAAGCGTTGTTCATAATCCTGAGCTTCGCGGTATAATTCGGTATAACGTTCCCAGCGTTCTCGTCGCGGTGAGTAGACGGCGCGAATTCGCACTAAATCCTCGGCGGCTTCGGTCAATTGAGAATAGTAACCCTGATTGACGAGAGCGCAGATTGCTGAGCCCAAAAGTTCTGCGTCTTCGATTTCAGGGACTTGAACCTCGACGCCGGTGATATCGGCTTTTAGCTGATTCCATAAAACATTGCGTGCTTGACCACCTGTCACCCGTAATTCGGTAACCTCGCACCCACTGGCAGCGAGGTTGTCTAGCACGCCTCGAACCCCAAAGCCAATAGCTTCGACAACCGAGCGCCCCAAATCCTCTCGGCTGTGCGTGGGGTGAAGTTCCAAAAGGCCCCCGCGAGCAAACTCAAAATTTTCTCGGTCCAACGAAGGAATAAAGATCGGCTTGGACCGTTCCAGGGGAATGTTTTCAATTTCTTGAAGAATCTCATGATACGATCGCTGGCTTTGCCCCGTGATATGCCGCATCCATTCAAAAAGGCGCCCCGAAGAGGACAAAATCCCCGACACATTGTACAAACCCGGAATGACATGGGGGAGCGTTCGCAGGTGGGGAGTCCCTCGGGGACGCTCAGAGCAAAAGTTGATTCCTTCACTGGTTCCAGCCCGATCGCAGGTGCGGCCTGGTTTTACTGTTCCAGAACCTAATAGCGCCGCCAAAAAATCTGAACCAGAGGCAACAACAGGAATCCCCTCGGGCAACCCGAGAAAACGAGCAGCTTCAGCACGCACGAACCCCACGGTTTCAGACATCCGAATAAACGGAGGAAGCTTGGCTTGCTCTACTCCATAAGCCTGGCAATCCTCTGTGGACCAAATAAAGGGTTCAAATTCTGCTGAGGGGGTTATCGTGGCCGCTTGTCCGGTCAAGTACCAATTGACATACTCTGGGCACGATAAAAATGTTCGGGTACGAGCATACAGTTCGGGATGGTTTTGCCGAAACCAGGCCACCTTGGGCAAAAAAAAGCTATTACTTCCCTCTCGCCGAAGACTTCGCCCGTCCAACCACATTAGGGTGTAAAAAAGGCACTTCCCGTGCTCGTCTATTGGCACCAGAGTGGGACCATGACCCGAGATCGCTACCGCCGAAAGACTTTGCCACCCACCGACCGAAGCCACAATCTCACGCAACGCTTCAATCCAAACCGCAGCGTTCCAAGTCTGTTCATCATACTGACATTTGTCTCTATAAACCACGCGGTGAACGGCCACGAGTTCTCCCGAAGGGGTCACCAGTCCGCCTTTCATCGCAGAAGTGCCAATATCCGCCACGAGTGTCAGATTTCTGGTTTTCATGCGCCCATCGTAGCCTAAGGCGGGGTATCAAACAAGCTCCACCAATTGACAACCTTTTGGCTACCCGAATGCTACGACATCGTTTATACTGGGGTAAAATGCGATTAATTTTGTTGAGCCTAAGTTTGTTGATCTTCTCGAGCTGTTCAACGCCGCCGGCGCCAGAGGCGCACCAAGGGGAACTTGATCTTACCAACATGAATTTAAGCACTCCGGTACAATTACACGGTCCGTGGGAAGAATTTTGGGGACAACTGCTTCCCCCTGTTGCGTCTGAACCAAGTGAGCCAGGCGACAGCGTGTACTTGCCCGGAGTCTGGAACGCCGGGCACAGGCACCCCGCTTACGGGGTCGCTTCGTATCGCCTCACTCTTAAGCTACCCCCGGGGCCCGAGGTCTGGGGGCTAAAACTTCCCTCGATTTTGACCTCGTATCGGCTGTATATCAATGGAAGGCTGATGGCTCAATCGGGGTTGGTTGGCCTAACCGCACAAGAGTCTACTCCTCAATACGGCAAACAAATGGTCTTTTTCCATACGGGACCAGCGCAAACTTCGCAAGCAACACTTGTTCTTCAGGTAGCCAATTTTTCTTACCGCAAAAGCGGGGTAACCGGCAGTATCCTTTTGGGAACCTCCCCGGTAATGGAACAACTTCAAGAAATGGATGCCTTCGCGGAATACCTCCTTTTGGGGGCCTTATTGATCCTCGTCGTGTACTACCTGGCGTTAAGCCTAATCCGTCCCGCCGATAAGGCTTCTTTTTGGTTTGGACTTTTTTGTTTGGCGGTTTTGATTCGCTTGGTTGCCACAGGCGATCATACGCTAGAAACCATGATACCAGGATTTTCTTGGGAAATTCGGAAAAAGCTCGAACTCTTGATTTTTAGCTTGGGGGCAGTGACCCTCGTTCAGTTTCTTCGCAATCTTTACCCTCAAGAACTTGGCAAAAGCTTGCCACGCATCCTGAATGTGGCCTACCTGCTTATGGGCTTAGCTGTGCTGGTGTTCCCGGTCAAACTCATGAACAACGCCGTTCCCTTGATGGAGATTCTGGTAACCGTAGGGTTCCTTTTAGTCTTGATCCCCCTCGGCCTGGCGGTTATTCGCAAACGGACCGGAGCGCTTTTGGTCTTTTTCTCTTTGCTCGTTCTAGCTATTGCCGCCATCCATGATATTTTGTATGCCAGCTTGTTAATTTCTAGCTTTTTCATTCTTCCGTATGCGTTTTTAGCCTTTGTGCTGACCCAAACCCTGCTTTTGGTCAGAAACTTTGCCGTGGCGTTCCGCTTAGCGGAAGAACGAGGTCTACAACTTAAAGCTACCAACGATTCCTTGACTCGGTTCGTGCCGGCAGACTTTTTGATTAGTCTCGGAAAATCCAGCATCAATGAAGTTAAACTGGGCCAACAAGCCCTCGCCCACATGAGCATCTTGTTTGCCGACATCCGCCGGTTTACCAGCTTGGCGGAATCGCTGAGCCCCGATAAAACCTTTAGGTTGCTCAACGCTTACTTTGGGCATATCGGTCCGGTGATCCGGCAAAACGGAGGGTTCATCGATAAGTACATGGGAGACGGCTTCATGGCGCTCTTTCCCCGTTCAGGAGAAGATGGTTTACAGGCAGCCATTGATATCCAACGCGCCTTGCAAGAATACAATGCGCATCGGCTCAAGTCGGGTTACACCCCTCTCAAAGTGGGAATCGGAGTTCACGCTGGTCCTTTGATGATTGGGACGATCGGCGAAGAAGGCCGCATGGATACCACAGTCATTTCTGACGCCGTCAACCTCACTAGCAGGCTCGAAAGTTTAACCAAAACCCTGGGTGCAGGAACTATGGTCACCCTTGGCTTTTTAGACAGCCTAGAACACCCCGAAAATTACCACTGGCGCTATGCCGGGGTGGTTCGTATGTACGGAAAAAAAGCAGCCTTGGAGGTTGCTCATATTTGGGATGGACTTCCCGACGAAGAATGCCAGCTTTACGAAGCAACCAAGCTCACCTTCGAAGAAGGAATTTCGCTGTACCGTACGGGGAGCATGGCAGAAGCCGAAAAGGCCTTTCAATCCGTCCTGGAACGGCATCCCACCGACGTCGGAGCGCAGTACTATGCCGCCCGAGCCCGCCTTTTAAAAGAATTCGGTCTGCCGGAAGACTGGGACGCCATTGAAGACCAGCTTCAAAAGTAGGGACTCAACCAACTTACATCGTATCATCACCCCGCGTGCACAATCTCGCGGGGCTTTGACCCATTTTGGGGGCCAACAATTCCCATTTCTTCCATCTGTTCGACCATGCGGGCCGCTCGATTATACCCAACGCCAAGGCGACGCTGAAGAAAGCTTGCCGAAGCCTTTTTGAAGGTTCGGACGACTTCCACAGCCTTTTCAAACAAAGGATCCATTTCTCCTGCCGAAATTTCCTCGGAAGCGGCTTCCTCTTCTTCTTCGTCATAGAAGATTTCATCGCTAATATACTCTGGCTCCCCCAATGTTTTGACGTGTGCGACCACCCGTTCGACATCTTCTTCGGACAAAAAAGCGCCTTGAAGTCGGCTGGGAAAGGGGTTCCAGCTCGAGGTAAACAACATATCACCCCGCCCCAGCAGCTTTTCGGCTCCCATTTGGTCAATGATAATGCGGCTGTCGGTTTTAGACGCAACCATAAAGGCGACACGGCTGGGAAAATTGGCTTTAATCAAACCCGTGATGACATCCACAGAGGGCCGTTGAGTAGCTAAGACCAGGTGAATCCCCACCGCACGACTCATGGCGGCTAGCCGGGCAATGGTACCCTCCATATCCTTGCCGCTCGTTGCCATCAGGTCCGCAAATTCGTCGATGACAACAACAATATACGGCAGCTTGATGGCGGCCATGTGACGCTTGTCAATTTTACTGTTGTAGCTACGAATGTCTTTGGCCCCCATCGCGTCTAAGAGTGCGTAACGTCGTTCCATTTCATACAAACACCATTGGATTGCTTGCAACGCTTTCTTGGGCTCAGTGATCACCGGTGCCAGCAGGTGAGGAATATCGTTAAAGAATTTCAGCTCCACAATCTTGGGGTCAACCATCAAGAGACGAACATCTTCGGGAGACCGGCGGAACAAAATAGAACAAACAAGAGCATTCACGCAAACCGACTTGCCCGCGCCCGTTGCCCCGGCTATAAGCAGGTGTGGTGTCCTTGCCAGGTCAATAATTTGCGTTTCACCCGAAATATCCTTTCCTAGAACAATGGGAATCTCGGCCTTGCTTTCTTGAAATTCGGGACTAGCGATCATTTCGGCAAACCCTACGATAGTCCGCTCCCGGTTGGGGACCTCGATACCAACAGCATGTTTACCGGGTATGGGAGCCACAATTCGCACACTGATCGCCGCCAAACCAAGGGCAATATTGTCGGCAAGCGCTACAATCTTGGATAACTTCACCCCTGCGGCCGGTAAAATTTCGAACATGGTCACCACCGGGCCTTTGCGAATCCCCGTAACCTGCGCATCAATGCTGAATTCTTTGAGGGTATTTTGCAAAATCAGGGCGGATCGCTGAGTGGTTTCATCGATTTGGCTAAAATTCCCCTCCTCATAAGTGGTTAACAGTCCTTGAAGAGGAACATGGTAACCAGGGCGAAGTCGGCGGGTTGGTGTTTTAAGTTCCGCAGGCTTGTCCTCGGCAGGAGTAACAGTGGCTACAGGATCCGTTGAAATTTTGACGGCTGCGGGCTGTGGCCAAAAGACCGTTCTCGGTTGCGAGGCATTGCCACCTTCTAGCGGTCGAATCACCTGACTAGGCTGAGGAACGATTTCTGGTTCAAGGGCCTTTTCTTCCAGCTCGTCCTCGTCGTAAGAAAAATTACCCCGCAAAAGATCCCAATCGACGACGTCAGGCTCAAGATTCTGGGACTCAAGAGTCTCGCCCGCAACAACCGTGGTTTCCTCAACGTAGTCTTGCTCAACCGAAGGACCCTTTTGTTGTTCCGAAATCGTACGAAGAGCTTGTGTTAAAGAGTCTAGCGCTTGAGAGCGGTATTCGGTTTCAGGAACTTCAAAGAAGGGGTCGTTGCGCAAAACAGCCGGTTCAAAAGCAACGTCCGGCTCACCAAACCCCATCGAGCGTACCGAGAAGACTTCCCAAGGTTGTTCTTCGAGCTGAGCCGAAGCTTCGCGAGTGGGGTGCGCTGAATTCTTCATCTCGGTCGACGTAAACTTGGAATTAACGCCAGCGGCTGTAAACGGGGCGCTATTCTCGCGTTCTGAAAACTCTTCTTTATAGTCCTGGGCCAAGGCGGTAAACGACTCTTGTTGGCGAAACACCAAAAATGCTGAGACCGCGACCGCCGCGATTTCGAGGGCTGTCAACAAGCCCAAAAACAAAAGACTTCCTGTCTGACCCAGCTGTGCTTTAAACCAGGCCGTCAAACCGCTGTCGGGGGCTCCCGTTCCGATTTTGACCATAAGAGAGGATGTTAAAAAAGGCAAAATGGAGGCGAATAATGGTGTTAACAGAACTAACTTTAACTGAGGAAGAACAGAAGCTAAGGCCAAGACCCCCAAAAAAACAGGGATGTACACCGCTAAAACGCTGAAGCTTTGATAGAGGAATGCCCCCGGCCATGCTAAAACCGCTGTCAAGACCCAGTTCCCCAACCCCACGGCGTATAAACCCAAAGACAGTAAAAAAAACGCCGACAGTCCCGCCAACGTTAAACCGATGGGATTTTCCTTTAAGTTGTTCAGCATGCGCCCCCCCTGAATACCTTATCGGCTGTTCACGTTTTGGCTTGAGTCGGGGGAGTCTCGCGCAAATGAAGAAATCGAAAGCGCCCGCTGGACGGAGGCGGAGGCTCGGAGGGGTTAACAATTTGCCCGTAAAGGCAGAATAGGTCTTGTAGATCACCCCAACCTTCGCACAGCACATAGCGATACCAAAGGCGACGGTTTTCTAAAATCTCTTTTCGCACTTGTAAAGGCTCATGATCCTGATCGATGATTTCGGCAAGTTTTCCGCGAAGCCCGCCGTACCAGGCCTGTCCCCAGGAAAAAATCCGGAGCTTTCGTCGTTCATCCTCCCAATAGACTTGGTATAAACCGGCTACAGAGGGAACCTCCCAGGCAATAGCATGTCGATCAGCCAGTTTCAAAGGTGTCCACGGTACAGCAAAAAAGGCTTGATTACCGCGAACCGTCAGGCTGACACGGTGAGCGTTGAATGGGGCGCTAGGATCCACGAGTTGCCTAGCCTACATCGGCGGGGGTCTCAATTGGCGACTCCCGAGGCAGGTCGAGTGTAAACTTTACCCCCTCATCAGGTTTTGACCAGGCCTCGATCGTGCCCCCTAATTTGCGGTGAACAAGGTTAAACACAATGTTCATCCCCAAACCAGAGCCGCCTAAGTCACGTCTCGTGGTAAAAAAAGGCTCAAAGATCTGCGTCAAAACCTCGTCTGTCATACCTTTTCCGTCATCGGCATAAATCAGGTGTACGCGGTCTTGTTCAGCCCGAAAGGACAGCAAGATGTGCCCTTCTTGTCTCCCCTCAAATCCATGAACGCACGAGTTCATAAAGAGGTTGGTCACAATTTGGGCAAGCGATCCTGGATAGCTAGTCATCTGCAGAGTGGGATCACCTTCTACTTGGGCTGTAACTTTCAACGAAGCATCAGGGGAACGCAGGGTAACTAACACCTCTTCAAGATAGGCTTTGAGGGAAAAGCCCCGACAGGGATCGGTGCTTTGATCCACAGAAATCATTTTGAAACTTTTGATCAGGTTCGAAGCTCGTTCCAGGTTGGCCAGAAGAATTGCGGTTGACTGATTTGCCACATCGAGATAGGCATCCAGTTCCGACCGCCGAATTTGTCCAGAATCCAAGGCCGACATCATAGTTTGCGTTCGTTCCCGTAAGTAACTGGCCGCCGTTACACCCACCCCCACCGGTGTGTTGATTTCGTGGGCAACACCTGCCACGAGCGACCCAAGCGAGGCTAGCTTTTCACGTTGAATGAGGTGATCCTGCGCTCGTTGCAATTCTACAAGACTATGCCGGAGTGCCTCATTGGACTCTGACAAAGCTTTGGTACGATTTTCAACCAAGGCTTCCAAATGATGATTCATCAATTGCAGCGCCTTTTGGGCTTCTTGAAGTTCTGAGATATCCTGAAGCATCACCAAGAGGGCCAATTGGTCCCCCTTCTCACCCAGAACCGGGGCTATGTTGACCAGCACAGACCTGAGTGAACCGTCAGGATGATGCCAGTCGCGTCGTTCGCTCCAGGCTTGGGCCGAAAAGAGTTTTGCTTCTGGCCACAGATTTGTCATCGTTGTCCACACCCGGCTAGGCTCGTCAAATCCTAGAATCTCACGAGCACCAGCGTTGATAGTTCGAACCGTGCGTTGAGGAGTAAGAACAATCATACCAATGGGAGATTGCTTGAGAACAGCCTCAAGAAAAGCGTTCGTTTCAGCAATCTGGATTTCAGAGTTTCGACGGGACGTGACGTCCATCACAATCCCAGCAATCAGGGGCGGGGAATCGGGAAGGAGAATAGGAAATTTCAGAAATTCAAACCAGGGGCCCTCCGGCCGCGAGGGAGGAGAGTTATCAAACGTGTGCGGGCCCGTTTCGAGCACCAATAAATCTTCCTCGTGGTAAAGATCAGCTTCGACGCGCTCAAACAGATCCCATAGGGTTTTGCCAACCTTAACTTGCGGGATCCACTCTTGAAACTTGCGATTGCAATAAAGAAAGGTACCTTCTTTGTCGCGGATAAAGGCCCCTGCGGTTAACCCCTCCAAAAACAAACTCAACAAGTTGCGAGTCTGTTCAAGTTCACGTTCAACACGTCTAGACTCCGTCACATCGAGGGCAAAGACGCACAGAATTTGGCTCCCCTCTTCGGTAAAAACCGTTAGGCGCTGATCGACGGGGATGAACCGACCATCCCAGGCAACATACGTCGAACCTTGGGCAAGCAGTGAACCTTCCGTTAAATCGTTGCGCCATCCGGCAACCCTCTCGTCAGACCAATTTTGGTCTATCAAGACGGGAGACTTTTTAAGCAAGGCCTCACGTTCGTATCCCAGAGTCCGCAAGAGTCTTTCGTTTACATCAAGAATGCGATTTTCGGCACCAACCCAATACACCATTTCGCCGCCATGATCGATCGTATAAAAAGCTCGACGCGAGCGCTGGTGATCTTTCCAGGCCATAAGCCAAGTACGTCCCCTCCACCAAAATACTCCTGCCGCTAACCAGCATAACAGCATGGTCACGAGAGCAGGGGCTTCTAAAAGGCTCACGTTGCCTTCCGAGACAATCCATAAAGGGATAACAATACCGGCCACAGCAAGTAGCAATGCCAATCCGTTGATGACAAAAAAGTGGCGGTCTAAGGCCATACCTTGTATTATGGTGTGCTATCAGCCCGTTGTCAAAACAAGCGCGAGACAGTACTCTAAGCCCATGCTTAACGTTATAACACTCGACTTAGAAGGGGTGCTTGTCCCCGAAATCTGGATAGAATTTAGTAAAATCACGGGGATTGCCGACTTTCGTCTCACAACACGCGAAGTTCCCGATTATGATGTTTTGATGAAAAAACGCATCGAACTGTTGGCTCAACATGGCCTTATGCTCAGTGACATTCAGGACGTCATCCGCCGTATGGAGCCGATGAACGGAGCGAAAGAATTTCTTGATCGTCTACGCCGCCAAACCCAGGTAGTGATCCTGTCCGATACATTCACCCAATTTGCCGGTCCCTTAATGGAAAAACTCGGATTACCCACCATTTTCTGCAATACTCTCGAAGTCGGACCCAAAGGCCAAGTTACTGGCTACCGCCTTCGCCAAAAAGACGGCAAAAAACTTGCGGTTCAAGCCTTTCATTCCATGGGGTTGAAGGTTTTTGCCTCGGGTGACAGTTATAATGACACCGGCATGTTGCTCGAGGCTGATGCCGGGTTCTTCTTTTGCCCCCCGGAAAGCATTACCCTTCAGTTCCCCCAGATACCCGTAAAACGGAATTACACCGAGCTGACAGAATCTTTTGATGCGTTGTTGTCAGAAAGGTTCTGAATAAAAATACCGTAGTCTTTATCCACCCGTCCAATGTGCTCTAACAGCCATTGGACGACTTTGTCCTGAATATGAATCAGGACTCCGGTATGAAAACCTTCCGTGGTCAGGCGAGAACGGATCTTTGCTAACTCCTGCATAAACTGCGAGTGAAGTTCTTTGTGACCCGACATACGAGGGTATTGATACTTCTGTTGCAACGCTTCTTCATCCGTAAAATGTTCCTGAGCATAATCCTTCATCGAATCAAACAATCGAAGGACTTCGGGCATGGCGCTGTTTTGCAAAAGGGCCACTAGCAGAGCGTTGATGCGGCGAAACAGCTCTTTGTGCTCGTCGTCCATTTGATTAATGCCCACCGAAAGCACATCTGACCAGTCAATACCAATCTTTCCCTCTGCTGTGTTGTTCTCGGCTTGTCCCAGCTGGAACTGTTCCATCTCCATCGCCAGTACCGAGTTATTGTAACGGTTTTGGTTCCCAAAGACCGAAACTTGAAGAATAACCTGATTAAGCTGACGGAGGCTTTCGGAAATGGCCTGAGTTTCCTGCGAATTGATCTGTGCCACCGCTTTAGCCCCATGGAAAGCTTTTAAGATCTCACTTGTCCCTTCTTTCATTTCAGCCGATGAGCCTTTGACCGCCTCACTGGTTTGCATCAATGTGCCGATCGAGGACAAGATTTCGGACCCTGCTTCCGACAATTCTGCCATCGAAGTAGACACCTCTTTTAAGGCCAACGAAAACTCCCCCACTTCACTATTGATCGTTTTCAAAGCTTGACCGCTATTCTGCCCCGCTTCATGGGCCTGCTTAACCCGATCAAGAACCAGTTTGAGCGAGCTAGCAATCTTGTTGGAGTTTGCGTTTGTCCCTTCAGCTAGCTTACGAATCTCGCTGGCCACCACAGCAAAGCCTTTTCCGGCTTCTCCGGCATGGGCGGCTTCAATCGAGGCGTTGATCGCCAGCAGATTTGTTTGCGACGTGATTCCATTGATGATATCAATGATTTGTACCATTTCATCTGTGGCATGAGCTATATCTTGAATAAAACTATTCGTCTGCAAAACTTTGGCCCCACCGTCATCGATCAAGCTGACAATTCTCGCCATGCCCGTTGCGCGAGTTTCGGCAATTTTAGCGACACTGGACACCGAGGCCATAATTTCTTCGATCGAAGCACTAGATTTCTCGATCGCTTGGAACTGCTGGTTGACTTGCCCGGCCAAGGCGGCAATCGAAGCCATAATTTCTTCGACAGAAGAGGTGGCACCTGAAATATCCAGGTTGAGCTTTTCGGCTTGGGTTTTAAGGTTTTCGACGTTCGTCGTAATTTGTTCAACGACGTCTGCCGACTGGACAGCGGCGGCGGCTAAGTGCTCACCCAGCTTACGCCCTCGAACGCCGGTTTCTCTAATACCAACCAGGGAAACTTGAAGTTTGCTCAAAAACTGATTGAGTGCCACCGCGGATTGTCCCAGCTCGTCGTGAGAACTTTCCTCCAAACGCAGAGTGAGGTCACTCTCTCGGCTGGCTAACTTGACAAGAAGCCGCAGTTGGTGTCCCAGAACACGGGAAATTCTCAGACTGATCCAAAACCCTATAACAATGGTTAGCACTAACCCCACGGTACCAAAAATCATCAATAGGTTTTTATAGTTGAGGGTTGCTTGTACTACCGATTTTTTTAAGGCGCTCCGTTCAGCTTGAACCGATTCGTTAATTTGCTTCAAAGAAAATTCAATTTGTTTACCTGACAGGTCAAAACTACTCATGACCCGGTCACCGCGAACTTTAGCGATCTTGTAAGCAGAAACCATGGCAACGCCGTTGTCCCAAAACTGAGGCAAAACTGCCGTATACCGTTGATAGTCCTGGAGCCGGGTTGGCGACGCATCCAGTTTTTGGAGTTCTTTTACATCCGCTTCTGCCTTCGTCCTTGCTGTATGCCCCTGAGTGATCGATTCAGGGTCATACGTCAAGCTGGCATCGGTGAGAAACTGCCATATATTGCTGGTCTGAAGACGCAGGTCTTGAACCAAATAGTCAACACGGTCTAAGGCAAAGACTTGATCAATAGCTTTATTGCTGTACGCCGTCTGAATATTGATATCGACAAGGTAGGCAACAAAGGTCGCTGAGACTATAATCGTGGCCGCAATAAGGGTCATACGGATCCCCAAATTTAGCCGAGAAGCGGGGCGATTCACGATGAGTTTTCTCCTGAAACAATTCTAGTTTAGACTAGAGAGATTAGCAATTTAAAATGAAGAAAAACCTCAGCTATTTATAAATCAGGCTTTTAAAAATGGCGCGACCACGGCTTCAAAATCCCGCAAATCTACCGCTAACTTCTCGGCCCAATGGGCGCAGGCTTCACCGTCACCGTCGCGGGCTGCTTTTTCAGCGTCGCTGGCTGTTTGACCGAGGGTTTTGGCGGTTAAGTTTAAGGCGCTCCCTTTAATAGCATGCGCCGCTTGGGCGACCTGCTCCCAGTCCCGTAGTTCCACGGCATAAATGAGCCTTTGAAGAGACTCTCGGGTGCGGGGGATAAACCGCCTCAGCAAGTTCAGAACCAAGTCGCGGTTGCCTAAAAACACCGATTGGGCTTCGTCCCAATCAAAAATCACCGGTCCCACCGAGGGGGATGGCATCAACGGTGGCTGATTGACTTCTAAAAAAGATCCCCGTCCCGGAAGAAACTGGACTAAAGTCTCGCGCAAATCGGCCAATTTGAA
Source organism: Spirochaetales bacterium (assembly GCA_013044245.1). Classification (GTDB taxonomy): domain Bacteria; phylum Spirochaetota; class Spirochaetia; order JABEVK01; family JABEVK01; genus JABEVK01. The sequence goes on from JABEVK010000044.1 coordinate 40,441, forward strand.
GGGCTTAGTCAAAACACCGTTCATTCCCGAGCGGAGGCAACGATCCAGTTCCCCCTTGAGCGCACTGGCTGTGACAGCCACAATGGGGCAACGAACACCGTTGTGGCGGAGGCGAGCCGCCGCTTCGTAACCATTCAACTTGGGCATCTGAATGTCCATAAAAACGAGATCAGGGTTATTCGTGCGGACGGTTTCTAAAATTTCCTTGCCATCCACAGCACTAAAAATCTCGCAACCCAGCTTGGACAACAGCACCTGAAAAAGCTCTCGGTTAATGTCATTGTCCTCGGCCAAAGCGATTTTTACTGTTTGAGGAGGAGTTTGCCCCTTTTCTTGAGGAACCGAGGGAGCTAAAGGCTTTTGCCAAAGGCCATCGAGACCTGCAGTAAGTGTTTCAACTAAAGCACGGGGATTAACGGGCTTTTCTAGAACTACCGCAGGTTCACTATCGACCGGGTAGCGTTCTTCTTGGGGGTGTTGGGGTAAAACCCTTAAAAGCACAACCGGAAGTTCCACAGGAAACCCTCTGTGCTGTAAGAGCGACAAAACACGAAAACTATCCTCGCCGCCCAAATCCTCATCCAAAATCAGAGCCGCGGGTAAACGGTAATCCCGTTCATCCCACAACCGAAGGACCCCTGCGCCGTTTTCAGCACTGCGAACCCGAAAACCAGCCCAGCGCAAAAAGTTTTCCCACAGTAGCCTCGACGCCTCATGATCCTCAACAAGCCAAATTTCCCTACCCCGTCCTTGGCTGCCCCAGGCCAGTTCAGGATCCTGGCGACGCTGAAGTGCTACCGAAAAATAAAACTCGGTACCCTTATTTTTTTCACTGTGGTAACCGATTTCTCCGCCTTGCATTCGTACCAGCCTCTGGCTGATGGCCAGCCCCAAGCCGGTGCCCCCGAATTGTCTGGTAGTGGAGCTGTCTCCTTGTGAAAAGGCTTGAAAGAGGGTTTCTTCTGCCGCTGGTGAAATCCCCAGTCCGGTATCTTCGACCCTCACATGGAGCATCTCACGCCCTCCGGCAATCTCTTGGTGATGAATGCGGACGAGAATATAGCCCTTCTCGGTAAATTTGACCGCGTTAGACAGAAGGTTTACCAAAACTTGACGAAGACGGCTGGGGTCTCCCAGCCAGAGGTGCGGCACCGAGGGATCCACGTCCAGAACCAGTTCCAAGCCCTTACGAAACGCCGCTAGCCGAACTACCCCCAAACTCGTCGCCAGCAATTCATCTAAATCGAACGGTATGGTTTCGAGCGGCATCTGCCCCGCCTCAATCTTCGAAAGATCGAGCACGTCGTTGACAAGATCTAAAAGTTGTCCGGCCGCTTCATCAATCTGGCGGGCGTAGTGCGTTTGGTCCTGGCTTAACCGGCCCGACAGAAGCAGTTCCGTCATGCCAGTAATCGTAAACAACGGGGTACGGATTTCGTGGCTCATATTGGCCAAAAACTGGCTCTTGGCCCGGTTTGCCGCTTCTGCCTGTCGTCGAGCGTCGCGGAGCTGACGTTCATTGAGCTTTTTCAGCGTAATATCTTCGACCAGTACAAACAAAACCTGTTGGCCCGACCAGGACATTTCTAAATCGCCTAACTGCAGACTCCACCAGGCCTCACGATCGTCTCGTGGTTGAAACGGCGATTCAAAATAGTAGTCAGTAGCTTGGCCCGAAACAAAGGTTTGAAAAAACGTCCGCCAACGTTCCCCTTGATCGTCTTTAAGGTGGGCGTCCAATCCTGCACCGACAATCAACCACAGGTCTTTGTTAAGAATCCGGAGCAAGGCAGGGTTAGCCGAAAGAACCTTTCCGTCTTCTTGCAGAAAGGCCATCCCTACGGCCGACTTTTCAAAAGCCTTGGCAAAAAAGGATTCGTTCATGGTCCTAGAAGTGCGCCCCGACACTTTCCATGGTTTTTTTTAAGATTTCATCCGGTCGGAGGGGTTTGGTAATATAGCTCTTTATGCCATACCCCATGGCCCGTAAAACGGTTTCTCGTCGTGACAACGCCGAGAGGATAATGATGGGAACGTCATGTCCCTGTTCCTTGAGCTTTTCCATTACCTCAAAACCATTCATATTAGGCATCATGAGGTCCAAAAAGACCAAATCGAGATCGGCGGGCAGGTGTTGAACGAACGAGCGTCCATCATCAAAAGTGAGGACCTGACAACCCACCGCGAGAAAGGTATTTTTGACAATTTCTTGGACGATAAAATCGTCGTCCACCACCGCAATCGTAAGGTCACCACCCTCGGTCGTCAACCGAGCGGACAATTCTGTCAGAGCAGAATCTTGATCAAACCTCAGAGCGAATGAGGTTTCTTCGCCTAAAAGTCCTTCTTGAGTCACCTTTTGCGGCAGGGTCTCTTTCAGCATCTCGTCAACCTTGGCCTTGTCGGTCAAGTCGTCCATGGCTTTGTCGAGTGTATCCGCCACAGTCATTTCGCCATATTCCCAAAATGACCGGATGGTGGCTTTCACCTCCGGGGACTGGGTTAGGACTTTGACCCATTTTACCCTGCCACGGGTAAAGTTAACGAGGATTTCGAGAAGCCGACGAAGCTTTGGTTTATCCGTTTCGCGTAATTCGAGGTTGGACAGAAGCAGAAGAAATTTGGGGAGCTCAACACGGTGAATTTGTAGTAACTCTGTTAGTTTAAAGTCCAGCAAATTGATCTTGTCGAGGTTGAACCCCAAGGCCAATTCCACAAAAACGATATCCTCGTTCATATGGGCGTCGACAATGCACGGGGTGGGATCTACTTGAACTTGAATACCTAAAAGCTCCACCAAAGCGGCCCACAAGAGGTCTAACTTCAAAGGTTTTGTAAAAAATTTACGAACATTAAACTTAGTCAGCTCCAAGAGCTTTTCTTTGCTGATCTTATTCGAGATAACAATGACGGGAATCGCCGAGGTGGTGACATCAGCTTGTTTGGTTCTTAACAAGCTCACTAAATCTTTTTGAGAGAGATAGTAGTCGGTAATCACCAAATCGGGGCGCTGGTAGGCTAACTTGCCGGCCCCGTCTACCCCGTTACTAGCCTTAATCACTGTCAGGCCAGCACTTTCGAGAAGGCTTCCGAGGTAATCGCGGAATAAGGTTGATTCGTCAATGATTAAGACCGATTTTGACCCACCCATCAAGTGTTCCCTGCTAAATAGTCCGAGGCCCCCATTTGTTCCAACTGTTGCGCTTTGCGTTCCACCTCATTTTTTTGAACAACGGTCCAGGCCTCCAAGCGGGCACGTAAAGCCAGGTCCGTAGCACCCAGGATTCGCGCCGCCAACAACCCGGCATTTTTGCCGCCGTTAATGGCAACCGTGGCGACAGGGATTCCTCCGGGCATTTGCACAATTGACAAAAGGCTGTCTAGCCC
>JABEVK010000045.1 GCA_013044245.1 Spirochaetales bacterium
CTACTAATTGATTACGCCCATACGCCTGGAGCCTTCGAAAAGCTCCTCCCCAGCGCTCGAGCCTCCTGCCAAGGCCACCTGATTACCGTCTTTGGGTCGGGGGGTGAGCGAGATCGTGTCAAACGCCCCCAGCAGGGAGCTTTGGCCGATCAATGGGCCGATTTTATCGTTCTGACCGACGAAGACCCCCGGGGTGAACCCTCCGAGCAGATTCTCGCCGATATCGAAGCGGGTATCACCAAGAAAAGCCTGGGACACGGCTACTGGAAGATTCCTCGGCGAGCCGAAGCCGTCGCTTTTGCGCTGGATTTGGCGCGTCCCGGCGATACGGTTCTGCTGTTAGGTAAAGGGCACGAACAAACCTTAGTCGGCCCCGAGGGTAGTGCCCCTTACGATGAAGAGGCTGTTGCCTTAAAGGCGTTAGCCCAGAGGGGTTGGTCATGAAACTCCCGTTGTTCGGGGTAACGGCTTTAGTCGCCGCTTTGTTGTGTTTGCCCGCTTCAATCCTGGTGGCCGAGCCCTCACCAACGCTTTCGGGGCCGCAAACAGCGCCACTTCAAGAGCGTCAGCTCAACTTAGACCGTCAGAGCGTTTGGACCTTACGTACCGATGAACAAGCTGTCCCTCTGGCCGTTGTTCCTACCGAGGGGCTGACGGTCGTTTCCCTGACGGGCGGTTGGTTAATCCTCAAGGCCGACCTTTCATTTAGTCCTGAAAGCTTGGTCTGGCTCCCCACGACTGATTTGCAAAATCGCGACCCCGCCATGCTGACGGGAACCCCCAATGCCGTTCCCGTCGGTCACGGGGTGGCATTTTTCACGGCGACCAAGTTTGGGCTTTTGTATCCTCGCGAGGGCACGGTCTTTTGGACTGACCTTCCGCCTCTTAGCCCCGATTCCCTTAGTGTGAATGTCAACGGCTTTGCCGCCACCTCCGGGCGACGCTTGTTTATTAAAAAGAATTGGAACCGGTCCTGGCATGAAGCAGAACCGTTACCCTTTTTTCCCTCAAACTTTACCGCATCCCCGGCCGGTCAACCTTGGGCCTGTGACAGTCTTCAAGCTCTCCCGTGGACACGTCGCCACGAATTTTGGAACCCCCTTCCCGCTCCCGAGGCTCCGGGGAGGATGACTAGCCTTGTCCCGTTCCCCGATGAAAAAGGCTATTTTGCCTGCGGACCCGGTTGGGTCGGTGCTTTTTCGCTTGAGGGTGGGGCCCTCTGGTCTCGCTTTACCACTCTGAGCGGGCACGAATTGCCGCAAGATGTGCATATCGTAGCCGGGAACGGTAGCCTGTATTTGTGGTCAGCGTTAGCCAGAACGGTGTGGGTTTGGTCGTGGGACGCCAAAGCTCCCCCGGGGTCAACCGAAGTTCCCCCGGTCAGTTGGCAAGCGTTAATTGATGAACCCCGCCAACAAGCTCACCTTTGGGCACAGCAAGGGGGTTACCCCGAAGCAGGCCTGCTGATGGCAGGAGCGGAACTTTTGTATAAAACCCAACTGCAGGGTGAACCGTTTTCATCCGTGTGGAGCCGGCTAACCGAAGACGCCCGCACGGCCAAAGCATCCTATTTTACCGCCACCCTGGGCAACGGAAGTTTTACTCTGGATTGGTCAGAACCTAACGGGTTACCCTTGGCTGATTGGGTCTGGACGCCCGATGCCGGAACCGCTATCAGCCGAGCTTGGAAGGTCAGAACCCTACCGTTTTGGGAAGGCGCTCCCGGCAAAGAGCGGCTGTTGACCATTGCCCAAAAGGCGGTCAAAAGCCCTTGGCCAGGGGCCGAACACTATCACTACGGGGCTTTGCAACTCCCTTCGTGGATGAACGTCACGGTTTATCCGCTAAAGACGAGTAACATTCCCTCGGGGCAAAGCAGTGCTGACTTGCTGAAAAGCAGTGTCGGGTGGGCCCGCTTGGATCTGCCTGTTCCCCCTCAACCTTACGACTTGCCCACAGAATGAACGGGTCGACTCAGCGCTTCATAAACAATCCAGTCAAGCACCTCGCCGTAACTAAGGCCTTGGCTCATAGCCATTCGGGGAAACATCGAAATCGTGGTAAAACCAGGCAAAGTATTAATTTCGTTCAGGTAAACGTGTCCGGTAACCTTGTCGACAAAAAAATCCACCCGAGAAAACCCCTGAACATCTAAAGCTCGATAGGCCGCTACGGCGGTGGCTAACAAGTTTTCAGCTAGTGCCGGTGAAACACGGGCGGGAATCAGCAACCGAGCGCCTTGGGGGTCGAGATACTTTGCGTCGTAGTCGTAAAATTCATGAGTCGGCTCGATTTCTCCGGGGCCAAACGCTGTCGGCTCAGGGCAGTCAAGAACAGCTACCTCAACTTCTTGCACCGTCATCGCTTTTTCTACCAAAACCTTTTCATCGACGGCGAAGGCCACTTCGAGAGCTTGGACAAAGCTCTCGAAGTCAAGGGCTTTTGAAACGCCCACCGAAGAACCGGAATTGGCCGGTTTGACAAAAAGCGGCAAGCCTAACAGTTCAACGGTTTCGTCAAACAGGCGTTTGATGTACCCCGCATCTTTGCGCGCCAGCCTTTGGTGGGCGACACGGTAAGGAACCACGGGTAAACCGTGTTGTTCCCAGACTTGTTTGGCAAAAACCTTGTCCATCCCTAAAGCGCTACCCGTCACCCGAGCGCCCGTCGCCGGCAGACCAGCTGTTTCTAACAAGCCTTGTAGGCGACCATCCTCGCCTTGAATTCCATGCACAATATTAAACACGACATCCACCGGAAAGTTCTGCCATTGTCCGGGAGCGCTTTCGCTCAAAAGCCCCTGCCCGGGTACCACCGCTAGCCGCGTTCCGGCGCGTGTTTCTACCGGAAGGCCATCCCCTGCGGGAATCTGGGCAGACCAGGGTCCTTGACGGTACCACACCCCCAAACGATCGACCCCCACAGGGGTAACCTCATAGCGTGAACGGTCCAAATGCCGAAAAATTGAGGCGGCCGAGAGGCGCGAAACATCATGTTCGCCACCGGGTCCTCCATAGACGAGGATAACGTGGAGTTTCTTTGAGGGGGCAGGAGCTGTCATGACCTCAGTATGCCGCCCCTCTTTTGTCCTTGTCAAAGGCCTGCTCACCGGCTAGAGTGTGGTCATGCCCGGCTTTTTTGAAGGTCTCAGTGATTTCTTTTTTCAGCTATTCTCTGGCGACCCCGAAGCGCTCAGGCAGAGGCGGGTTTTGCGCGATTTGCACGAGACTGTGCTTTCGGTTAAACCCCCTGTTTGGAATAAGACCACCGGCATGGTCCTTCCCGGCTTGGCACAAAGTTGGCTACAGTTTTATCAGTTAAGCAAGCCACTGTACGATTTATTTAGCAAAACTTTAGCTAACCCCGACAAACGTATCGAAGCCCTGACTCGGCAACACTTGGTTGAGTCGTCTCTGGCCGGAGACATTGCCCAGCGACGGCTAGCTCTCAGCTATGACAGTTTGAAACAGCGATTTACCGGCCAGTCTAGCAGTTTGGCAACCTCAGTCAACCAAGAGTTTAGCAACCTCGAAAGTGATATTCGACGCCAGGACACCTCTGCGGCAGCTCAAGATATTCTCGGCCTAGAAAAGCTTAAAAATTTAGTAACTCACTCGTTTCAGCCCTTCTTTAAAAAGTTCGGTTATGACTTGGCTTCGCTAGGTCAACAACAACCTCATTTTATTCCTGTAGAGGGCGACAACCTGTTGCCTGATCTGCTCGACCTGTATTATCTGCTCGGCGATTTTGAAATTACCCCTGAAATGGAGCGGGGGCTTTTTATCCTTTTAGAACGCCTCAATGCCGAAAAGGCTCAAGAAAATCTCCGTAAAATGGAAAAACTCTTGGACCGCCTGCGTACCTTACTGCGGGGGCCCTGTTCGGGTTACTTGACGCTGACCCTGATTCGCATTTTACGCCAAGAGCCCGATTTTGTACCCGAAGTTTGGAAACCCAAGTACGATCCTCTGCGCGATTACCTAGAAACCCTCGCTCAACGCTTTAGCCAAGACCGCGACCGAGTGATGCGCGAGCTGGCGGAATCATCCCTCGAATCAGACGTTCGGGCTTTGTTTCCCCAAGGGCATTTGCTTGCCCTTGAAAACTACACGGAAGAAACTGATAAACGGCTTCAAGACGCTGGTTACCCAGGCTTGACTCTGGTCAACCCCTTGTCGCTCTTAAAAAGTTTCGCGCTTTCTGTTTTGGCGGGAGGCTACCTCGACCAAGTCAAACAAATTGTTCTTAACGGCTTTTTTCAAGATAAGGAGTACGCATCCAAGTTTGCCAACTCGTTGTATGCCTTAGAAAAACTCATGGTACGCCTCGATGCCTTTGATAAAGGCCTCAACAGTGAAGGCAAAATTACGTTGACAGCCTTAGAGAAATACCTCGAAAAACCTCAAAGTTCCTCTGTACCGGGGCAAATTATCGAGAAAATCAACCGGGCCGCCTCTGAGCTTCTAGAAGCCGAAGTCAATCATGTCGCGGCCTTAAGTCTTCGTATTTCTGAAATTTTGCAAGACTACAAAAACCCGCAACCCCTGTATGTCAATAACATTAAAGGCTTAGGTGGAAAAAACAACCGCGACATCATTCAAGGCTTGATCAACGGCTATAATCGTTCTTTACAGTTTTTGAAAATTATGAAGAACTTTGTTATCATCCGTGGATTAAAAGTTTAAAAGAACCAAATGATTCCGAAATTTCTTGTATGGTCAGCATGCCCGATTCAGGCTACACTCAACTCATGAACAGTTCTGGGAGCTGCGTGTGAACAAAGATCATAAGCTGAAAGAACGGATCCTGATTGTCGAAGACGAAAAGATCATTGCGTTTGACCTTCAGCGCCGTCTGAAGGCTTTCGGTTACGACGTGGTAGGGAACTGTGCCACCGGAGCCGAAGCCCTTTTACTGGCCGAAGAAGAGAAACCCGATCTCATTCTTATGGACATTCGCTTGGAGGGTCCGCTTGATGGGATTGAAACCAGCAAACTCATTTTTAGTCAGTGGCAAATTCCATCGATCTTTTTAACGGCCTATTCCGATGAAGCCACCCTTGAACGTGCCAAACTTGCCCAACCTTTGGGATACCTCATTAAGCCGTTCAAAGAGCGTGAACTATTGTCGACCCTCGACATGGCCATGTACAAGTCGAGGCTTGACGCTAAGCTTCGCGACCAGGAACGGTGGGTATCTTCGATTTTAAACAGCATCGCCGACGGAATCATTGCGATCGACCTCGAACAAAAAATTCATTTTGCCAACCCAGCGGCTCTCGAGGCCTTAGGCCTTCCCTCCGAAAGCGTCTTAGGTCAGCCGGTAAAAGCGATATTTTCACTGCTCGACGAAGAAAGCCTGATACCCTTACGATTTCCCGAGCAGGACACCTCAACCGAAACCTCGTATTCGTTTCAAAACGCCCTGTTGCAAACCGCCATGGGCCAGGTTATTCCGATCGAAGGCCGCATTTCGCAAGTTGAGTTTGATGAGTTGCCCATAGGTCAGGTGTTAGCACTTCGCGATGTCTCGATCCTTCGTGTGCTAAAGCAAAAACTCGATCACCAAGCCAAGTTCGACGCCCTGACGGGCTTACTCAACCGGCGTGAGTTTACAGCTCTGCTCACCAGTGTGTGGCAAGAAAAAGTTCAAAACAAGATTCCTTGTGCCATGCTTTATTTGGACTTAGATCAATTTAAACTGATCAATGATACCTGTGGCCACCTAGCAGGTGACGAGCTATTGCGACAAGTCGCCGAGATTTTGCGACGTAGCCAGGATTCGCAGACTACCGCGATAGCCCGCTTGGGTGGGGACGAGTTTGCCGTGCTTTTTGAGAACTGCTCAGCGCAAGAGGCCTTTGACAAGGCATGGATGTTAAAGCACCAGCTCAACGGCCACGATTTTGTATGGCAGACGGCCAGCTTTCAAGTCAAGGCGAGTTTAGGACTCATCGCGTTGACCCCGGATTACGGTGATAGCCGTCATCTCCTCGCCGCCGCTGACGACGCCTGCTATCTGGCCAAAGAAGAAGGCGGAAATCGAATTAAAGTCTACGATTTAGCCGATCAAAACTTTCGACAGCGACGGAGCGAAATGACATTGATTAGCCAGCTAGGCCGTGCTTTAGAGGAAAACCGGTTTGTGCTTTACTGGCAAGAGATCCGCCCCATTGACCCAAGCAAAGGGTACCACCCCAAAATTGAGGTTCTGCTTCGACTTCGCGCCAACGATGGAACCCTCATTCAACCTTCCGAATTTATTCCCGCCGCAGAACGGTACAACCTCATGACCCAGATCGACCGCTGGGTGGTACGGAATTCGATTGCCCACTACGCCAAACGCGTTGAAAAGTCCCCCCCGGTGTATAGTGTCAATTTGTCCGGCGAGTCTGTTGCCGATACTAATCTTTTGTCGTTCATCAAACACGAATTCAAACGTTACAACGTCTCTCCCACCAACTTCTGCTTTGAAATTACCGAGACGGCAACAATTGCTAATTTGACGGCGGCGGCTGGTTTTTTGGGAGAACTCAAGGCCCTGGGCTGTTCTTTAGCTTTGGACGATTTTGGCAGTGGCTTTTCTTCGTTTGCCTACTTGAAGACTCTCCCCGTCGACTTTTTGAAAATTGATGGCGCCTTTATCCATTCCATAGAACACGACAAGGTCAACCTCGCCATGGTGCGAGCCATGAAAACCATCAGTGAAACGATGGGTATTCAAACGATTGCCGAATTTGTTATCAATGAAGCCGTGTTCAATATCGTGCGCGACATCGGTGTCGATTACGCCCAAGGGTATGTTCTGGGTCTACCTCAGCCTTTAGAGTAAAACCTTACGGGGAGTCCCTAAGACCCTCTAGCTCTTGCCACCGAGCCCAGGCTAGGTCAATTTGCGCTGAAACTGCGACCAAACGAGAGTTTTTTTCTTGTGCCAGTTCGCCACCGTCTTGATAAGCCTCGGGACGGGCCAGGTCCTCGTAGAGGCTCTTCTGCTGAGCTTCTAAATCGGCAATCCGTACCGGTAGAGTTTCAAGCTCCTTTTGCTCTTTCCAGGTAAGCTTTCGAGGCCGGTCACTGGCTTTTCGTTCGGGCAGAGGGGAGCTAGATTTTTCTTCCCGCAACAATGTGGCAGTTTTTTCGTGCACCATTCGCTCTTGAAAGGCCAACCACTCAGACCACCCCCCTGGCGTTTCGACCACTTGCTGACCGCTTAACGCCAGTGTACTCGTGACGGCTCGGTCAAGAAATTCGCGATCGTGGCTGACCAAAAGCACTGTTCCTTCGTACTCCGTCAACAGCGCCTCGAGAAGTTCGAGGGTTTCACCGTCCAGATCGTTGGTTGGTTCATCTAAAACCAGCAAATTGGAGGGTTTCGTGAACAGCTTTGCCAATAGGAGCCGATTGCGTTCCCCCCCCGAAAGCACCGAAACAGGCACCCTAGCCCGCTCGGGCGTAAACAGGAATCTCTCTAAGTACCCCAGAACATGGACCTGACGCCCCCCTGACGTGACGGTGTCATACCCATCGCCGACATTCTCGGCGACCGAACGGTCTAGACGCAACTGGGAACGAAGCTGGTCAAAGTACAGCGGAGCCAGCTGGGCCCCCCGCCGAACAGTTCCCGTCTGAGGTTCCAGACTCCCCAAAATCAGTCGTAATAACGTCGTTTTACCACTGCCATTCGGTCCAATGATACCCACCCTGTCGCCACGCTCGATGGTCACATTCACATCCTGAAGGAGGGGAGTTCCCGCCCAAGAAAACGACACGTCGAATAGTTCACACACCAAATCTCCCGAGCGCGGCCCCTCAGTCAGGCGAAACTGGACATTACCCCACCTTTGACGGCGGTTTTTCCAAATTTCACGCTTTTTGAGCAGAGCTTTGACTCGACCCTCGTCACGAGAAAGCCGGGCTTTCACACCGCGCCTGAGCCAAGCCTCTTCTTGTGTGAGCTTTTTGGCAAAGTCCGCCCATTGGCGCTCCTCGGCCAGCAATTGTGACTCGCGACGTTCTTGAAAGGCATCCCAGCCGCAGGCAAAAACCGCAAGCTTTCCTCGATCAAGCTCGGCCATTCGTGTCGCCAAGCGGCGGGCAAAGGCCCGATCGTGGGTTACGAAAACAACAGCAAACCGCGCATTCACCAGAGTGTCTTCTAAGAGCCGAATCGTTTCGATATCTAAGTGGTTGGTTGGTTCATCAAGGAGCAAAACCTCAGGGGCAGATGAAAGCGCCCGGGCCAAGAGCACCCTTCGGCGGCTTCCGCCCGAAAGTTCACCAAACGAAGCCTCGGGGTCGACCTGAAACCGCGTTAAACTTGCCGCAACCTGCCGCTGGTGTTCCCATTCGTCAAGCCCCTCGGGAACTGGGTTGTTTTGGAGGGCAACTTCCCAGGCCGTGCCCTGTGAATCAGGAACTTCTTGCTCGACGAACGCCAGGCGCAGGCCCTGACGGCGACTAAGGACCCCTCGATCGGGGTTGATTTGTCCCGCTAACAGCTTAAGAAAGGTGGTTTTACCCGCGCCGTTGCGGCCCACCACGCATAGTCGGTCACGTTCTTCAATTTGCAAGGAAATACCGTCAAAAAGAACGGTACCGGCGAGAGTCAGGTTAACGTCTTGGAGTCCCAGATAGGCCATGCGGCAGATTATCCTGACCTGCTTATCCTGTAAAGGTGCGTCCGTTTGGATATCTTCGACCCAAAATAACGCTAAACGAAATGACTCAGTGTGTCTTTTTGAAACATACCATTCTTCTCGGATTTCGCCACAAACATACGTCGAATCGTCAAGAGAAAAATCTATTTCATTATCTTAAATAGATATATAAGATTATCCTCCTATTAAAATCAAACCTGGCATGATCTTTGCTAAATACTAGTTAGACCCATGGCTAAGGAGGTAAGGTATGGCCATTATGCGGTGGAATAAAACGTCCTTGCCGGATCCTTTTGATGAGTTGGACCGGCTTCAGGAAGAAATGAACCGGTTGTTCGGGTTGACTTTTCGACCTGACAGCACCGGAATCTTTGACCGCTCGGAAGTTCCCGCGGTTGATTTGCTCGAGGAGGCTGACAAGTTTTTAGTTTTGGTAGACCTCCCCGGGATTGAAAAACAGAATTTGGAGCTGAGTGTAGCTCCCCATGTCCTCACCCTTCGTGGAGAGCGCTCAGGAGCGAAAGGTGGTAAAAACGGCAAAGGCCATGTTTACCGTAATGAGACGTGGGAAGGGAGTTTTCAAAGGACGATCTCGCTACCCGAAGGAGCCGATGTCGACAAAATCTCGGCTGAACTGAGTGACGGCGTCTTGCGGATCGAGATTGCCAAAAAAGCAGAGCTAAAACCGCGCCAAATTTCTGTGGTAGCAAAATGAATTTCGATCATAACAAGGAGGACAAAGATGAGTAACGTCACAACCCTTGAACCCCAACGGCGCATGATTCAACCTCGTTGTGCCATCCATGAAGACGAAGGCAAAATCTTCGTCGATATAGAAATGCCCGGAGTGGAGAAAGATGGCCTGAGCATTCATGTTGAAAATCAGGAATTGATTATTGAGGGAAAACGCCTCACCGAAGCCGAAACGGGGCGCTACTTGCTACGGGAGCGACGTTTGGGCGATTACCGCAAGAGCTTTACTATTGATGATACGGTGGATACTGACAAAATTGAAGCGGAACTTGCCTCTGGCATGGTTAAGCTTACGCTTCCGCTTAAAGCAGCGGTTCAGCCACGTCAAATCAGTATCAAACAAAAGTAAGCATTTCAAAGTAAACAAAGAAGGGGAGCTTAAAGCTCCCCTTCTTTTTCATCAGATTTCTCGGTAATCGTTAAGCAAACCAATCAGCTACGAGCTTATCAACATCGTTCTGAGCCGTTTCGAGATTTTTTTTCATTACTTCAGGGGCGCCTAGAGTACCGCCCGCGTTGATGTAGCGTTTTTCGGCCACGCCAACAAAACCCAAATCAATGTCGAGAACCGGGGGAACAACGTTATAGGGGTTGCCAGGTTCGTAGGCTCCGCCCGAGGCGTAAAGAATGGCCGTCTTGGTTTTATTCAGCAAGCCTTGAGGTCCTGTCGCCGTGTATTGAAACAATTCCCCATGAAAGAATACGGCGTCAATGTAGGTTTTAACGACTCCCGGCAAGGAAAAGTTGTGCATCGGGAACGCAAAAACGACGTGGTCGGCCGCTTTGATTTCTTTGATCAGTGCGTCAAAAGGCTGAAGAGCCTTAGCTTGTGGTTCAGAGAGTTTTTGACCGCCATAGTTGCGAGCTCGGTACGCCGCCAAGCTGAACTCATCAAAAACCGGGGGGTGTGCCTTTAAAAGATCCCGGTGAACAACAGTTGTTTTCCCTTGGCTCTTTTCCAAGAAACGGTCCAAGAGCTTCTTGCTGACAGAATCAGCCCCGCTGGGCAGGTAACTGACTACCAAAGTGGATTTCATAAAGCCTCCTTAAGGCGCAATTTATCGTATACTTGCGCTCACATATATTGCTTAATCAAATATATACTACTGAATACTTGCAGAGTCAAGTATTTTGTGGTACTTTTCAGCTATGGACGATCGATGGTCCGACCTTTGGAATAGTTTTCTCGACACGGCTCTAGGGTTATTGGCAGAGCTTGACGAATTAATGTCCGCGCGCCACGGCCTGTCGGCACTCTGGTTTCAAGTCCTGGCGGTGCTTGATGAAGCTCCCGACGGTCACCTCAAGCTCAACGACCTAGCCCGAGTCATCCGACTTAGCCAAAGCGGTGCAACACGTTTGGTAGACCGACTTGAAAAAGAAGGTTTACTTGAACGGATCAACTGCCCTAGTGACAGAAGGGTGGTTTACACGACTCTCTGCCCGAGGGGCAAGGCCGCCTACGAAGCAGCCCTACCTGACTGGAAAACCTTTTTAGAGTCTCGCTTTGCCAATCCTTTGGGAGAAGACCAGCTCACGGTTTTAGGCAAACTTCTGATGCGTCTCAAACCGGCTCAAACCTCTCTTGAAAAATGCCCTGAACAACTTTCTTCTTAAGGGCGTTGTCCCACGTCCTTGCTTCCGGTATAGTTCTCGGCATGGAAAAAACCGCCGTCGTTGTGGTACCGACCTACAACGAGTCCGCCACCATCGGAACTCTGATTTCCGATTTAGAAAATCGAATTTTTCCCGCTTGTACGTGGAACTGCGCCATCCTCGTAGTTGATGGAGCCTCCCCGGACGGTACCGCTGATGTCGTTCGCCAGCTACAGCGCCAGTATTCTAGCCTTCACCTCCTCGCTGAAGAAAAAAAAGAAGGCTTAGGTGCCGCGTATTTCAAGGGCTTTCGGTACGCCGATGAACAATTAGGAGCACAAGCCGTCATTGAATTTGATGGTGACCTGCAACACCCCCCCGAAGCCATTTGGGACCTTTTAGCCGCCTTGGACCAGGGCGCCGACCTTGTTTTGGGGTCGCGCAAAGTTAAAGGGGGATCGTATCCCGGACGGTGGGATCCTTTTAGGCTTTTTTTAAGTCAAGTTGGCGGTTGGGTGGCCCGTTTGTTGTTATTCTTTCCTATGAAAGCGTTTTGGACCGTCACGGATGCCACCACGGGTTTAAAAGCAACCCGAGTGGACGAGCGCTTTAGGGCTCTCAACTTTGACGAGTTTAAAAGCCGTGGCTTTGGCTATAAAATTGAAATGCTCTTCAAACTGGTGCAGTGGGGGGCACGTGTCGCGGAAGTTCCCCTCAAATTCCAAACCCGGGAAGCCGGGGAATCAAAAATGACAGGCCAAACACCGTTGGAAATTTTTCAGATTGCTTTTCAACTTCGGTGGGAGCACAAAGGAACCCGTCGCTTTCTCAAGTTTGGCCTCGTGGGGCTTACCGGCTACTTGGTCAATGCCGTTCTTCTCGAAGTTTTTGCCCGCTCCAGCTGGGTGGCACATTTAGCGGCGCATTTCACCTTTTTAGAAAAGTACGGTTTGCTGGGCTTTTTGGCTCTTACCTCCGGCTGGGCCGCCGCCTTATCGGTTGAAGGTTCCATCGTTAATAATTTTTTATGGAACAACTTTTGGACCTTTCACAAAGACAAAGCCCGAAACCTGTTGAGCCTGATCAGAAAATTTTTAGGGTTCAACCTGACGTCCTTGGGGTCGGTATTCATACAATTTGTTACCATTGGTGTATCCACCCATCTATTGGGCAATACCACCGGGGTACGCCAAATCACGTTAGTTCTCACCATCGGGCTCTTAGTTCTGCCCTACAACTGGGTGATGTACAACAAAGTGGTTTGGCGCCGTAAACACCACAAAGCCGGTACAGGCCGTACCATATCCTAAGGGGCCTTTCGTAGCCCCCTAGGAGTGTAAATGCGTTGATCAAAAGAGGATGAGCAACGCGTCAAAAATCGATTTAAGAGGTTTTCCTCCGCCGTAAAATCTCAGCTACCACAAAGCCCACGATAAGAAGCCCTAAGGCAGACAAACTGATCAGGGCACCCCAAAATCGAGCCGGCGACATCGAAGGTCCAATGGTTAGCTTATGGACACCGGGCGACACGGGAAAGCAGATGGTATTGAACGCCGTTGGTTCAAAAGTCACAGGGTGACCATCGAGCAAGACCTTCTCGTAGCCAAAGTAGCCGAAGGGAACAGCAGCGAAGCCGGCCTTATCGACGGTAAAATCGAGTTCGACACGTTCAGAGTCAACGGTGTATTTTTGAACGGTGAGTGTCGCAGGCCCTGTACTTCCTGAATCTTGAGTCGCCCCCTTTCTCAACACAAATTCGGTCGCAGTACCATTTGTCAAATCGGGGTTCATGAGCTGTATCAAAGCCGAGACATAACTGGCCGCCAGCGGTCTTTGATGAAACGGAGCGCGGTTGTGCGAAACGTTATCTTTTTCAAAGGCTTGACGCTGGGCTAGTGCTGGCTGGACCGCTTCAGCGTCCTGAAACGAAACAATTCGTGGCGCCCACAAGATGGGTTTGGTTCCTGTCAAGGTTAACCAGGGGCCTCGCGGGTCGGTTTGCACTTGAGGGTTGGGAGCCAATGGTGGCACGTAGTACGCATACGAGGTGTGAAACGTCACAAATCTTACCCCAAGAAGGTCTAAACCTTGCAGTGTTTGCTCACTGATTAGCCCCTTTTGCAGATCAGCGACAAGAAGATCGTTCGTGACAGCGTATTGGTACAAGGCCTGCTTATTGGCCTCGAGCATGATGGCGTTGGGCTGCATAACAGGAAAGCCCACAATCTTGAGCCACGGGGAAACAAAAACATTGGTATTTTCTTTGTTTCCGCCGTGAAGAGAGTTGGCCATCGCTACGCCGTACCGGCTCCCGTCCGCTGTCGAAGTTAACCTCGAGTAAAAGGCTTGTTCAAAGCCGTTATTTTGGTTGTAGGTATTGTAGTTGCCAAAAATCATCCCGTCAGCCAAAAAAATCATAACCAAGAGGGTTAAGCGTCCCAGACCGCCGTCTCGGGCCGTCCAGCGTCGCGCAAAGCTGGCTGTGACAAAAATCGACAACGCCAAATACAGTAAGATAGCATTGCGGTCGTAGTTGGCGACCAACACCGAGGCCGCGATAAGCAAAAGTCCGAACCACCACCACGAGTCAGGCTTGCGCAAGCCCTGCACAAAATAGACAACTGCAGCGCCCACTAACCCCCACCCCAAATAATCATAATTGTTGTCAGACATATAAAAGCGGGGAACTAAGAACTTAAAGAAGGGGACCTTCCAAAATTGGTAGGTATTCGGGTCATCAAACGGAAACTGCTTATAGAAGTTGACGTCCTTCATATCAAGAAAGGTCGGAAGAAACACAAATGCAGAGAGAGCTCCCCCCGCTACCACACAGCCCAATGCAAAACGCAGGGTAAGACCCCAGGCGTCCGGTCGATGAAACAGCAACCTGCCCAAAACATAAAAAAAGAAAAAGAATAACAATTGAGACGAGTATCCCAGGTGGGTAGCCAGCATAACGTTGGCCCCTAACGAAGCCGCAAAAACCGCCTGGTAGGGTTTCCAATCTCCCGCCAAAAGTTTTTCGAACGCCAGCACTACCCAGCCAAAGCCGAACAGCACCAGCGGCATGAAAAGCCCACCAACCCAAAGAATCTCGTAAAGTAAAATGTTGCCGCCAGTAATCAGCACCGCCATCAACAAGCCTGTTTTGCGGTCCGCAAAGAGTCGTTTACCCCAAGCGTAGAACAAGAACGCGTTACCTAAGCAAAAAGCAAACATCACCAGTTTTGTCGAAAGAAAGATATTACCGACAAGTAAGTTTAAAGCGGCAATCAGAACATAAAGAAGAAACCCGTAATGCGAGAACATCGCAAAACCGTTGTGGTAATAGTTGGTCCATAGCGGCCAGAAATACCCCTGCTTAAAGTTTAAATAGGTAAACCAAGCTCGAGAGGTATGCGAGGGAGCATCCTGAAAATAGGGCTCACCCGGGGCTAACAGCGGTTTGAAAAACAAGAAAACCAAAAAGATAAGAAAAACGGCAACTCGTCGTTCATCTTCGAGAACAAAGGCCAAAAAATGGCTAAAGGTGTGTTTTTGCCATTGTCTAACAATTAAAAAGATCAGCAAAGCGGCCAAGCCCCCTAAAACAGCCCAATCGGAGGGCTGAAAGGAATGCAGGACAACCCCAACCAAACCTGCTTTTTGCAAGCCCTTGGCCGCAAAGTTGGTCAAATGCTCAAGAACAACCCCTTTCACTCGATCTAAAAGAATAAATTGTACATAAAACGAAAGAAGGAACGCCAAGCCCAAGACAAGGCTCACCTCCCCAGCACCCCGCTTTCGCTGGGCTAAAGAATCTAACGCCGGCATAAACCGTCCTCCCTTTTTTCAGTACGATCGTCTATCAGTACGATCACTTTTCGGTAGCAAGCCATACGCCTTTCCAAGAATTAGGTGGAGAGGCCTTCAACTGCCTCAGTCTTTCGACATACTTTGCGGCAGGGGCATCGAGTTCTGCTATACTTTCCATCAAGGACAAAGCTTCATCCCAACGCCCTTCGTAAAACATTTCTCGCCCCTTGTCAAAGCGATCCAAAGTGGCGGCTTTTGAGTTCAACTCGCTCTCCCACAAAGGTTCGTAAACAGTGACCGGTTCAGATTTTCCTACGACGGCCACTCGTGAAAGCTCGCGAAACACCACCCCAGGCAAGGCCCCAGCGGCTATTTTTGTGTATTCGGACACCATCAAATAGGTTCCGAACTGTTTGTTCAAGCCTTCCAAGCGCGAGGCTAAGTTTCCCGCATCGCCAAAAAAGGTATAGTTGAACCTTTGCTGTGACCCCATGTTGCCAATAACAACAGGGCCTGTGTTCAAGCCAATCCTGGCTTTAATAGGTTGCCCTCCTGACATCGCCGTTAGCTCTGCCTGCAGAAATTCTAAACGACGCTGATATTCTAAAGAGGCAAGAATCGCTCGGCGAGCATGATCGGCTAAATCTAAAGGAGCGTTCCAGAACGCTATGACAGCGTCGCCTTCGTACTTGTCGACAGTTCCGCCCATTTCATAGATCACGGAGGTTACCGCTGACAAGTAGCGGTTGAGCAACGCCGTTAATTCTTCGGGAGTCAGCTTTTCAGAAATACTGGTAAAGCCCTGCACATCCGAAAAAAGAATAGAAAGGGTACGTTTTTCTCCCCCCAAGTGCAACAATTCCGGGTTTTGAATCAACCGATCAATGACTACGGGACTTAAATACTGCGCAAAGGCATCCTTAATGAAGCGTTTCTGACGCCCTTCACCGGCGTAGTTGAAGGCTGTTCCCGCAAGCAACACAAAAAGAACCTCACCAAAGGGTACAACCAAGGGGAACCACACCCCGGCGAAGTAGAGGGCAAAGGCGGCTACCACGGGCAAAAGCAACACAGCAGCGTAAGTCAAAAGTGTCTGCAAGGCATTGCGACAAAGACGGATAACCACACCAGCGAACAACCCCAAGGCAAGTAGGTATATCACGTTTATCAGAAACGAAGCGGAGGCTTTAAAATCGCCTGTCAAGAGGTTATCTAAGGCTGTGCCATGAATGTATACCCCAGGAGTTTTATTCTCGAGGGGAGAAGGCTTCAAATCGTAAAGGCCCAAAGCGGTAAACCCCAAAAACACATACGAATTTTTAAAGACGGCTGGGTCGACTTCGGGCTTTTGACCAGCTTCAAGCTGCAGTTCTGAACGAATCAGTTTCCATAAGGGATAGCGATCGGCGGCTCGCTGTAGCCAAGTTCCCCGGTAGGTCAGTAAAGCTCTCCCCTCACGGTCAAGAGGGATCCGCTCCGAAGCTCCGCCCGGCTGGCTTAGCGTCAAGGTTCCTGGTTGAAAACGCAAAGTTGTCCCAGGATGGGCCACCAAATAAGCAGCCATAGCCAACGAGGGCACAGCATGACCAGCAAAACTCCAGAATAAGCCAACCCGACGGTAGATACTGTCCTCGTCCGGAAGGCCTTTGGTATCGCCAAGGGCAGACACCACGGCACCCAGGCTAGAGATGGGAAAGGAGGCAAGACTTTCGTGCAAATCTGCCGGCAACGGAGGTCCTGTCAGATTTCCTGGTGGCGGGGGCAAGGCTTTCGGCCAGGTATGTGCTTGAAAACCACTCTGAGCGTTTCCCGTTTGAAAGGCAGTGACAAACCGAGGCGTTGATTTCACGGCGTCGATGAGGCTTTGATCATCATCCTGTGAATACACCGATGGTTCAGAAAAAATTACGTCAAAAACTACCGCTTTGATCGAGGTACGATCTAAATATTTCAACAAATAGGCATAAACTTCACGAGGCCAGGGCCATGACCAGGCATTATTGGCTTTGCCCCAATCAAGACTGGCTTGGTCCAATTCCACGTATTTAATGGAGGCTGTTTTGGCAGAGGGCCGAGCAAACAGTGCCACCCGCCAATCCCAAGTGGTATTTTCTAAGGTTCCGAGACCACCCCCAGCCAAAACAAAAATCGCTACAAGAGCCGCAAACAATCCTAGGCCTGCGCCTTCCACAGCCTTAAAACGTCGGGAGGTTCGATGAAATCGCCGAGGGAATAGCCTCATGACGTTTTTAACAGGCTATCCATATATTTATGAAAGCGAGCAGTCCAAGCCGCGGGTTCTTCGTAGGTTGCCTTGGTACCAATTACTGGTGCTAAGGTTTCGATACGGTCAGCCGGGCTAGGGTGTGTTTTGGCAAAACCTCCACTGTCGGGATTTAAGCGAACTTCCATGATTTTAAGCATTTCAATGAGGCCGCGCGGGTTGTATCCCGCTTTGCGCAGAATTTCCACAGCAGAGCGGTCCGCTTGTTTCTCTTGTTCTCGCGAATAGCCATCGTTGATCATAGTCGTGACAATGTCTGTGATGGATTTACCAAAGATATCAGTCAATTGGTTCAGTTGCTGATTGCCAAAATTCTTCACTACTTCTTTACCGAAAACGACAAAAACTTGATTTCTTCGTTCTTGTTTTATAGCCTCTAACCCGTTACGGTTTTCAATATGCCCAATTTCGTGCGCTAACACCGCCGCTAGGGACGTTTCGTCGTGGGTACACTCGAGAAGTCCCCGTGTCACAAAAATGAAACCGCCCGGTGCCGATAAAGCGTTGATTTGATTGGTGTCAAGAATCAGAACATGATACCCACCGTACGTAACGGGCATGGTTGAGGCTGCGGCTAAAACCTGGACTAAAGCGTTCAGGTAGAGGGTAGCAGGTCCAATCGGTTCCACTTTGTACATCGAAGTAATATCCGCTGCCACGGCGCGACCGATATAGTATTCCTGGCGGGGAGTAAACTGTTCATTAGCCTTTTTGGCAGCATCTGTCACTTTGGCCGCAGAGGCCAGTAAAGGTCCTGCGTGTGTTACTAAAGATGCCAACGACGAAGAATCAAGGCTGATTGACGTACACGATAGGGTAAGAATCACTGGCACAAAGAGGGTTGCCAAAAGAGATTTTCGAATTAGGGGCTTCATTGGAAGTCTCCATGGGGGCCGTTGCGTACGAACGACTCGAGAATCGTTTCGGGGGGTTGAATTTTTTCCATGCGATTTACCCAGGTATAATCGACATGACGTTCTTTTTGGTAGTTTTGCTCGATTTGCTCAGTAAACCCTTTACCGGCTAAGGCATTTTCATTACTTGAGGTTGTTGCTCCCTCATTGCCGATATTCATTTCGATCTCAGCCTGCGAAACAGACGCCGAAGGCAACCAACCACTCATATCCCCCGCTGTCACTTCTGTCCACGCCCCTTTGCTTTGGATCAACTGAACCCTGCTTCCGTAGGGCAGTTGGGTAAGAACTGTCCCCAAATAGGAAGGTTTGGCCCGTAACGCTACGTCTTGAACTTGGACGCGAAGAGGGGCGGCAAAGAGGCCAGAAACGCCCACCAACAAAATGATCAGAAAACATATCTTTCTTTTGCTCATCCTTACCCCCACTTTTATTATGGCAAGTTAAATTGTAGCAGAGAAAGACAATCTTGCAAGTTGCTTGCCCTTTTAACCGGACCAAAATCCCTACAAGGTCCAGCTAAGTTGCTGGCCGTCCCACACCAAGGTTTGATCCTTGGCTGTCACCAAACGCCAGTCAAACTCTTTGACCATAGCTTTAAAGTCACAGGGCTCGACGGCCGACGGGGCAAAACTAACCATCTGCCCCGGCTCAGGCTTAGGCC
>JABEVK010000046.1 GCA_013044245.1 Spirochaetales bacterium
ACCCCCGCTGACTCTGCCAGACGCAGGGCCAGTTCGCGTTCAAGGCTTACCCAGTAGCCATAACTGTCCACCAAGGTGCCGTCTTTGTCCCAGAGTATCGCCCGAAACACGGTCTTAGCCCCAGGCTGTGCGAAAGCGATGGACTTCGTCGGCCGGGTTTTTGGCGCTCCAAACCGCCGAGATAACCGCGACGCCAGCGCACCCGAGGGCTCGTACCTGGGGCATACGCTCGGCTGTGATACCGCCAATGCCGATCAGCGGGAGACCTAGACTGCTGAACTCGCGGACTTTAGCGTGCTCAGCAAGTAGCGCATCGGCTTTACTGGACGTGGGGAACAGCGCACCGACACCCAGGTATGTTGCTCCGTCGAGGGTGGCTTGCCGGGCTTGGTCGGCCGTATGCACCGACACCCCCCAAAGCCGACCTTTCGGCCACAGCCGACGGGCCTGAGCCAACGGGAGGTCGTTCTGCCCTAGGTGGACACCGTCGGCTTCGAGGACCATGGCCAGGTCAAGGCGATCATCGACTACCAGTGGCACTCCAAAAGCACGGGTTAATGCCCGAACGTTTTGCCCAAGTTCCCAAATTTCGCGGTCGCTGGCACCGGACTTTTCGCGCAACTGAACCCAGGTCACGCCAGCCTCGAGCGTTGCCTTAAGAACGGTCAAAAACTCGCCTTGGGGCCTAAGCGTGCGGTCGGTCACGAGGCACAGAACGGGGTTAAAATCCAAGGTTTTCACAGGTAACTCTTTCGTCCCATGGTAAATCCTGACTAGTTAACAGGCTGACAGCGTCAAAGAGGTTGATCCGAAAGTGTCCGGTGCCTTGGCCGGGGAGCAGGGCTTTTTCGGCCTTTTCGCCGACGATATTCATGGCGAGGATGCCCAAAACCGCCGCCTTGAGGCAATCTTGTTCAACGCTGGCAAAACAGCCCACCAGCGAGGCCGTCATACAGCCTGTGCCAGTGATGCGCCCCAAGAGGGGTGTGCCACCCTTAATCCGATACAGAACCTTGCCGTCGGTGATGAGATCCTCCACCCCGGTGGCGGCGACCACGGCGCCGCTGGAACGGGCCAACATGACAGCGGCTGTCAGAGCGTCAGCGTCCAGAGAATCGACCCCGCGTTGACGCGAGGATTCTCCGGCCAAAAACTTAATTTCGGCAGCGTTGCCCTTAATGATGGTAGGGTGTACCGTCTTGACCAGCTTTAGGGCTGTTTCGCGGCGAAAGGCCGTTGCGCCCGCCCCTACCGGGTCAAAGACTACCGGCTTACTCAGTTCGCGTGCTTTGAGACCAGCGGCTTGCATGGCGTCGACCGATCGCTGGTGCAGTGTGCCCATGTTAAGCACCAGGGCCCCGGCAAAGTTGACCATGTCGGCGGCTTCGTCGGGGCTGTCGGCCATGACTGGGGACCCGCCAAGGGCCAGCGTTATGTTGGCACAGTCGTTGATGGTAACGGCATTGGTGATATGGTGGATGAGGGGGGATTGAGCCCTCAAAACGTCTAGGACGCTGGCTGGTTGAGATTTCACGCGCTTTTCCTCCGCAGAATAATCAGTTTGGCCACCGTGCTGACAGCTCCGGCGGCAAGAAAGGTCGGGACCGTGACGCCCACGGGGGTCGACGCGGTTTGAATCAGGTAGTACAACAACACACCCAGCACCCAGGCCTCAAAGTTTACCAGGTAAAAGGCTGTCGACCGGGGTGCCTGGCGAAAGAACAGCCAGTCGGCCAAAAGTACGGCGTAGAGGGGCGCAAAGACGGCGCCCAGGATATAGAGAAAGTTCTGGTATTGATCCATGGGGAATACCAGGGCCAGCACCAGGCCCAGGGCGCCTAGCAGTAGTGCCGAAGGCTTTTCTCCAGCGGCAGGAACAATATTACGGAAGGAGATTCCTGACGATACCACGTCTAAAAATCCTGAGGTGGCCGTTGAAATAACCAGAATCGCTAGACCCGCAAGACCAAGACCCGCTTTGAGCATTTCTGATGTTGGGTCGGCGGCTCCCAGCGTTAGCGCCGAGGCCAGCCCGATCGAGTACATCCAGACACTGGCGATCACATACCCGATGACGGCTGTGACAGTGCCGGTCGAACTACGGGCACGCCGTGTGTAGTCGCCAACCAAAGGGAGCCACGACAGAGGCATGACCACCACGTATTCGATGGCATCCGACAAGCGTACCGGCGAAAGAACCACTTGAGGTGCTTTTGTGGCGTGGTAGACCACCCAGCCCAGCACCAGCGTCAAAGCAAAGACCAACAAAACGGCGGCGGTGTTTAAGAACTTGATGCCGGTAACGCCGCTGGCCGTCCACAACAACAGCAAGGCGCCCAGGATCAGCTTCCACGCCCAGGGGTTCTGCCAGCCCCAAAGCGCCTGCGAAATCGCGTTGAGGCTTTGACTGCCCAAAATGACCATGACGGCCGTCCAGCCCACCAGTTGAAGAACGTTGATGGCGCCAAACAGGCGGAGCCCGGCTTTGCCAAACGAAAGCTCAGACACCCCAATCGCCGAGCGGCCCGTTTTGTGGGACATCCAGCCTGCACCAAAAAAGATCAATCCGCCGACTAGGTGCCCGAACAAGATGACGGCGAGCCCTGTGGCCCAACCCAGGGGGGCCAAATAGCCCCCGGTAAGAATCTCGGCCACCGAAATGGCAGCCCCAAACCACAGCGCACCGAGCACAAAGGACGATAGTGTGGAGTTTTTGTTTGCTTTTTCGTTCATAAACGAGGTTCCTCTCCTTGATACAATTGCCAAAAGTGATGAATGGGACCGATGCCGTGGCCCACAGCCAAACCGTGGGCGATCCCGTTGGAGACATAGGCTTTGGCACGGCCCACAGCGTCGACAAGTCCAAGCTCGCGCGCCAACAGGGCGGCGATGGCGCTCGAAAGGGTACAGCCGGTTCCGTGGGTGTGCCGCGCATCCAACCGGGGACTGGGGTAGACTTGGGTTCCTCCGTCGTAAACCAGCACATCGTCGGCATCGGTTTCGCGGTGGCCTCCTTTGATGAGCACGGCCTGGGCTCCCAGCGCACGTAAGCGGTTACCGGCTACTGCCATCTCGTCGCGGTCACGCGGTAAAAAGCCGGTCAGGGCCTGGGTTTCGGGAAGGTTGGGTGTCAACACCGACGCAAGCGGGAGGATTTCTTGTTGAAATACAGCGATGGCCGCCGGGTCCATGAGTGCATGGCCGCTCTTGGCCACCATGACAGGGTCGACGACGATCCACCGCGGGCGGAACTCCCTGAGCTTGCGAGCCACGAGTTTCATGGCCTCGGGGCCGGGGAGCATGCCGATTTTGACGGCGTCGACGCGAACGTCGTGAAAAACTGAGTCCATTTGGTCGCCGATAAATTCGGGGTCAACGGTTTGGATGGCCTGAACACCCAGGGTGTTCTGCGCGGTTAATGCGGTGATAACGGTCATGCCATACACACCGCAGGCGCTCATGGCCTTCAGGTCGGCTTGAATGCCCGCACCGCCGCTGGAATCGCTTCCGGCTATCGAGAGAACATGGCGCATACGATCTCCTTCGAGATCCTGGGTGAGGGGCTGTGGGAAAAAAGTACGGGAGTCACTCTTTCCTACGCCGGTATTACCCGGATCAGGTTCAGGGGTCAGGGACTTGCATCCCAATCTCAGCCGGGCTACCGGCTCCCCCAAGTGCACGTCTTAAAGGTAGAGACAAGCCGGTGTTTTGGCAAGGGCCGGGTATGGGCCCAGCAGTAGGTGCCGGGCTAGCGGTTGCTTTGTAACTAGCGTGCGGGCTAAAGTACGGTATGCGTACTCATCCTTGGACCATTACCACCCTTAATGAAGCCGGTTTCGGTGTGGGTCAAACCGGAGGCCGCTTTGTTGCGGTTGCCCGCACCGCCCCTGGCGATGTGGTGGTTACCGGGCCACTGGCCAGCCGCGAACGCTGGACCCATGCCGCATTGGTCCAAGTCGTCAAGCCGGGCCCTGACCGCGTGACACCACCGTGCCCTGCCTTTGAGCGTGGTTGTGGCGGCTGTCAGTGGCAACACCTGTCGTACCCGGCGCAAGCGGCCTGGAAAGAAAAAACCTTGGCCGGGGTGCTTCGGGGGCGAGGCGGGTTTACCGGAAAGCTGAATGCTCTGGTGCTCTCGGCGACCGAAGGATACCGCAATAAGCTGTCGCTGAAAAATGAAAACGGTCGCGCTGTTTTTGTGCCCGAGTTTGAAGGAACCTTGTCGCCCGCCGAGTGCCGCGTCCAGACGGCGGCACTGCAAAAAGCTTGGGCGTTTTTGCGCACCCAGCGCCTGCCCCGGGGGGTCGACCAGATTCACCTTCGAAGTAACGAGCTAGGGCAAGTCGGCGTTCACGTCTTTGCTAACCGGCACGGGACAGCGGGGTTCGAAATTTTGCGCCTGATACCGGGCTTTGTTGGGGCCGGGGTAACCTTGCCGACCAAAACGGGCCCGGCGGTGCATCCGATTGGTGGAGGAACTTATCAGGTTTGGGGAGGGGACGCTTACCTGAGGCAGAGCGTAACCGTGGCGGCAGAGAACGGGCCATCGCCGGCGGGGGCTTTAGGTTCGGGCCCCCGGCAGTTAAGCTACCTGGTTCCCCATAACGGATTTTATCAAACCAACGAAACTCAGGCATCGGCTTTGCTGGACGTGGTACGCCGCGAGGTGGGCCAGAAGGGGCGGCTTTTAGACCTGTACTGTGGCTCGGGGTTTTTCGCTCTGGCGTTGGCCGATTTGTTTGACGAAGTGGTGGGTATCGAGGTTAACGCACATTCCGTTGAAGCGGCTCGGCAAAGTGCCCTGCTGTCGGGGGTAAAAAAAGCCCAGTTCTTGGTGGGTGATCTAGGGGCGGTGCTGGCGCAGTTGGCCCCTGCCAAGGATGAAGTAGCCGTGATTGACCCCCCGCGTGAAGGGTTGTTACCCCAGGCCTTGGCGGCCCTAACAGAACGGGCCCCCCGCCGGTTGGTGTACGTCTCGTGCTACCCGGTATCGTTGGCTCGTGACCTAAAACGCTTGGCGGCGGCGGGGTGGAAGGCGCGTAGCTGTACTCCCGTTGATATGTTTCCCCACACCTCGCATGTCGAAGCGGTACTGACGCTGGAACGTTAGCGGCGAAGCCTTCCCAGGGCTGTCGCCACGACCTGCGCTAAGTTTCGTTAGGTGATGTTGACGGAACAATATGCTTTTCGAGGTATGCGAGTAACTTTTCGTGGATTAGATCTGACATGGCATACAACCCTGCGGGCTGTTTCATTAGCCAACGAGCAGACGTCAGCGCCCCGCGGCCGAAAGCCGCACGGTGGATGGTCTCGTGCGTCAATCGGACCGTTTGGTTGGGAAACCCAAAGATAACTTCATGTCTCCCTAATATGCCTCCGGCACGAATCGAATAAACGTTTTTGTCAGGGTCCACATCCAGAGCCCGCGCAATTTGCAAGGCCGTTCCCGAGATCCCCTTCTTTTTGGCAAAGTGTTCTTCGACGATCTGAATGTCTGGCTCGTCGGTGATGGCGCGCAGAAATCCCGAAACCGCGATCAAGAAGTTGATTCCCCAAGTGATGTTAGGGCTCGATAGAACGGCAACCTGCTCAGCCGCCGAGTGAATTTGCTTCACTGAGAACTCATCATGGTGTGACAGAGCACTCACAATGCGGATTCCCCGTTGTGCGAAGGCCGCGTACCGTTCCACCCCATCCTCACTAGAAAAGTCGACAACCACATCGACGGGGTGCTCATCGAGAAACCGACCATCTGCCCACGAGCTCATACCGAAAATCTTGCCTCGGTCATTTTCTTGAAAGAGGAGTCGAGAAGCATACTCACCAGCGTTCTGATCGGACTGTCGAAGAACCCATTCTAGTTCTACGTCAGGGTATTGCAAAAAGGGGACAATTGCCTCGCGACCGGTTTTTCCCCAACCTAAAAATCCTACTTTCATCATTCTCCTCCCGATAAAGATTTTATCCTTCCAGATCAGGGCCGTTCCCGGCCTGGTTTTTTTCTTTCAAGCTTTTTAGGTACTTTTTGAGCGCCTCGCGCGCCATTTCTTGACAACCCAGGCCGAAGGCTAGCGCCAATCCCAGAGCTGCTCCAGCAACCAGGATGAGTACGAGCGAGCTGAGAATCGTGATACGAAGGTCAATTTGTTCGGCCGCGACCGCAATAATCAGAATTCCGCCAAAAACTTTGACTACCGCTGCTATCGTTGAAGCGTGTTCCCATGAGGCATTGCGGGCAATCGTACGGGTAAAGTTCGACAAAAAGACAACCAGTGACCATCCTACGACGATAACAAATAATGCTGAGACGACCGAAGGTATAAAATGGAGGAGCTTCTCCATAAGTTTGGTAGCCACCTCAACATCCAAAAGGATGGCAACGATGAAAAAGGTACTCATGAGAACGATCCAAAACGCAGCAATTCCGAACAACTGTGACGGCGTGAAGGAGACTTGGCCTTTGCGAAGAAATGACGCCAGCCCGGTTTTTTGGCTCAGAGCATCGAACCGCATCCATTGTAGAAGGAGTGTTACGACGAACCGGACTGCAATTGCGATAACCCATCCAACAGCAGTCAGTGCGAGACCCAGTAGCCAGTTCGGTACGTAGTGACTCCACTCTTGAAACAATGTTTGTAAAAAGTTCATCGGGTCCCTCCTGCCAAAAATTGGCTAATGTCTTTGACGCTACGACCTGCTAAGCCTAACGAGTCAACTGACCGCCCCACGGCACGGTAGTCAACATTATGAAATGTTGACGCTAAGTCGATAACGAGATCTATGTTGGGTGTCGCAACGTTGAGTGATAGGCCTAGCGACGCGATGGGAACAAGACTCATGGGCACATCTTCGCTGACGTAGCGGTGGTCGATGGTCGCCGGTGCAGGGATACCTTTGTAAGCGGGGGTGTTTTGAATGGCTTCATAAAGGCTTTTGCCAGTGGAGCCGTAGCTAGAGAACAACCATTCGCGGACCGTGGGGCTACGCATCCCCAGGGCTGTAGCCACGGCCACCCGCTCAGCGTCCAAAGCCTCGAGAAAATTTGCGAGGGTGGGAGTAATCCCCTCCAGGTAGTATTCGAAGTCACCGCCAGTCGCCTCGATCCAGGCGGCGTTGAGGACCGTAAGAGCGGGATGGAAAACCGCACCGATATTATCCAGACTGGTGGAGAGGACGTTAGTGCCCGCGGTGAACTGCGGGAAAGCTGGTCTTAAGATATCGAGCACACGGGGAATATGGTAGGAAGGCAGGGTTGCCAGTGGTACTGTGTCTTTGATCCGAAAGATAGTGGCGCGGTATCCGGCCCCTCGTGCGGCATAGAGTAGGGTCTGGGTTTCGGCCAAAATGGGGTGGGTCGTGACTTCGGCTTTGTCCCATATTGAGCGAAATTCGAGTGCTCCACCCGTTCGTCCGGGGTTCAGGACGATGATTTGATTATCTTCGACCAGAGGAGCCAATTGCTGAGCTAATTCTCTGTGTGCATTGGCAGGTGTTACAACCATCAGCACATCGCATCCGTGTACCGCTTTTTCTAGGTTGGTAAAGGTTTCGACAGGTGCGAAACCCTCAATGGCACCACTAAGCTCGACGCCCCCATGCCAGGCAACTCCTTGCAACCGAAGCGGCGACCTATTGTAGAGATGGACCGAAAAGCCCATCCACGCCAAATGTCCCGCCATTGCCAAGCCGCCGTTTCCTGCTCCTAGGACACAGAACGTCTGAGCCCGCACACTTTCGTTACTGGTTGACATAGCCGGTCCTCGTGCTGGGTAGGGTGTTAACGGCTAATCCGCTCGAAACTTTAGTTTTACCACCGATTACACTGATGTCAAGCTTTTTGGTTCAAAATAGCAGGAGACCTCCCTTAAATAGTTGAAGGTCTCCTGCAATGAATTAACGGTACTCTTAGTTGGTTTCTGGCTTTTCTAGACCCTTAAGAACTGACAGCACGGCGCCCGTGTCGGCGTTCAGGATAAGACGCTGTTGAGAAGCCATGTCGAGGGTGTAAATAAGCTTTCCGTCGCGGAACTCGAGGGAAACTTCTTGAACAGTGTCGTTGGGAAGTTCTTGCAAGGCCAGATTTTGGACCTCTTCGATCGACACCTTAGGACTCAACAAGGCGGGGGCTAGGGTGGCCGCCTTTTCGGGACTATCCTGCGAGCTTTTTACAACCGCACCCGTAAGGGCGTTCAACAGAAAGCTTTTTCCTGACGCTAAATCGATCGTGTAGATCAACTGACCGTTGACGCTTTCTCGTGAAACTTCTATCACCTTGTCCCCGGGGAGATTTTGAAGAACTTTTTGCTGAATAGCGATCACCGAGATTGCGGGTTCGGCTACAGCCGGCAAGGCCGGTAAGGCAGTTAAGGCGGCGATTGCGGCCACCTGAAGAAAATGTTTGACGCTCATGGCATCCTCCTGGTGCCAAGGATGCCGCCGGTAGCTGAAGAATTGATGAAGATAATAAAGATTTTGGAATTTCATCCTAACTTCATCCTCACTATATAGGTTGACCGCGAGGTGAATTGAGGATGAAAAAACAGGTTTTTCTGTGGCTTGTTTGGCTTGTTGGCGCCCTACCAGGTGAGGCGCTTACCCTCGCTGAGCTCCAGAACCTTGCGGTTTCGCATAGTTATGACCGTCAGGAACTGCTGGCGCAAACGCAAGCGGATCAGGCGGGGGCTCGCGCTAGCGCGGCTATGCGCTTGCCACGTTTATCTGGTTCTGCGGATGCGGGTTGGGATGATACGGTCGGGGGTTGGCAAACCTCTGTTAATGCGATTGTGACTTGGGATTTAGCGGCCTTGGTTGACAGCAAACCTTCTGATGCGGCCTTTAGGGCTCGCCAAGACCTGTGGCAAACGCAAAGCGTGACTGATCAGTTACGCCTTAATGTCGCTTTATCGTGGGCTCGGCTCTTGGTGCTGTCACAAGAGGTTCACGAGGATGCCCGCCTGGCCAAGATTTTCGAAACTCACCTTGATCATTTACAGCGGATGAAAGCCGAGGGTGTGGATTTGACTTGGGATATTTTGCGTGTGAAGAACCAACTGTCGGCCTTGAATACGACGAGTCTGAGCACGGCTTCGGCCTTGCAAGATCAATTGGCGTTGCTGTCGCGGTTGATCGGCCGAACGCTGACGTTGGGGGATGTGGATTTTTCTTCTTCTAAGTCGGTACCTCGGTTCGAGGAACAATTTTGGCGTCAAAATCTTGGGGCTTTTGTTACCTCACGTCCCGAAGTCCAGGCCGCACTGGTTGGTGTCCAGGCCGCGCAAGCTCAAGGGGAGCGTGCGCAGTTAGCGTGGCTCCCTCAAATTAAAGCGTATGGCGGCTACCAGCCGACCAGCCTGGGGCCCAATCGAAAGTGGGGTGTGTCGGCGGACTTCTCGTTGGTTGACTGGGGGAGCCAACAGGCTTTGTCTCAAAGTTATCGTTCGCTGGGCCAATCACAGAGCGCTCGGGCGGCGGCACTGCGCGAAAAACTAACCCAGGAGCTGGAGACCCTGATTCGGGGAACGACAGTCGCTCATCAAGTCTGGCTTCAGTCCCAAGGGGAGTTTAAAAACGCCGATGAAGCTTTGAAAGAGGCCCAAGAGTTGTATCGTGAGGGACGAATTAAAGAAACCGACCTCTTGGGAGCCGCCCTTGATTGGGAATCGGCGAAAACTCGGGTCTCGGATGCACAAATGACATTTCTTCAAGATGCCTTCACCTTGACGAGTCTGTACGGAGGACACTGATGAAACGTTTATTGAGGCAGTTGTTTGCTGGCCGTGTAGCTTTGTTGTTCCTTTTGGGGGCGGGGTTGCTAAGTAGTGCTCTGGCGTGGGTGTCTCTACCCAAAGACGTGTTCCCCGAGGCGGTCTTTCCTCGTATCGAAGTCACCTGTGACTGGGGGTTTAATTCCCTTGAGTCTACCGATGTGCAGGTGACCCGACCCTTAGAAAATGTGTTTAAAACAATACCCGGCGTTACCAGCGTCATTTCGACCACCGATCGAGGCGCCGCGACCTTAGAAGTGTACTTTGGGTGGACCACCAACATGACCCAGGCCTACCAAGATATCCAGACAAGCATTAATCAGATCCGTGCCACCTTGCCGTCAGGGGCCGTTCCGTTGGCGGTTTTGATGTCGCCCAGCGCTTACCCTACCACCGAGTACGGCTTTTGGTCCGATAGCCTTTCGCCGGTGGCTTTACGGTCTGTTTTGCGTTGGGAAGTGATTCCGCAACTGGTGGGTGTTCACGGTGTTCGGACGGTTACCCTGATCGGCGGTGACACACCCGAGGAGTGGGTGCGCCTGAACCCACAAAAACTCGACGAATTTAGCTTGGACACGCTGGCCGTCGAAACGGCATTGCGAAACGCCAACCAAGTATCCTTTATCGGGAATATTTCGCAAGGGAACCAGACTTTTTTTGGTCTGAGTGGAAACGAGTTTACCGACCACCGAGATATTGGCGGCGTGGTGGTTGCAACAAGAATGGGTAAGCCCCTCTTTTTGCGCGATATTGCCGACGTTACCCTTGCCCAGGCCCCGCACCGGCGTTTGATTCGCGTTGACGGGCACCCGGGAGCGGTTATTGACATCACCAAGCAAGAAGGCTCGGATAGTTTGAGCCTGTCGCGTGAGGTGGAGGCGCGGCTCAAGGCGGCCTCGGCACCACTCGGGCTCCATCGGGCGGGATGGGACCTATCAGCCTTTGTGCAAAACTCCCTAACGGGGATTCTGACCGATATTGGTCTTGCTGTTGTGATCATTTTAGGAATCGTTCTGTTTATCCTGGTGCGTTGGCGGTACGCTGTCCCTGTGATCTTGGGTCTGCCTATGGTGATTTTGCTTGAGCTTTTGCTGTTAAAGGCATTGGGTCAGACAATCAACATCATGACCCTGGGAGGAATTTCGGCCGCGATCGGGGTGGTGGCAGACAATGCCATTGTTTTAACCGAGAACTTTGTGCGGTTTCGATCCCTTCCGACCAAACACCCTCTTTTGGCCTCGGTTGCCGAGATTTTTCCGCTCATGCTGGCCGCAACTTTGACGACCGTAGCTGTCTTTGTCCCGTTGGCGTTGACAACCGGCTTAACCGGAATCTTCTTTCGTCCTTTGGCGATCACTCTGGCGTCTACCATCCTTTTGTCGTTGATCTTTTCATTGGTGTATACCCCAACGTTTCTCAGCTGGTTTATTCGCGATACGGTTCCGGCAACTCAGCGGGAACGCCGGATTTTTGAGGTTTTAAAACACTGGTACACCCGGCTTTTGAAAGCGTCGTTAGGTCGTCCGCTGGTGATTGTGCTCGTGGCGGCGGCTTTGGTGGGGGGCGCTTTAGTGGTGGTCGGGCGCCTTCCCAGCGGCTTTTTGCCAGAATGGGATGAGGGTATGGTGGTGATCGACCTTTTTGGTCCATCAGGAGCCTCGTTAGCCGAGATGGACAAACTCACGGCACCCCTGGATCAACTTTTGCGTAAGGACCCGTCGGTCGCGATGACGGTACGAAAACTGGGGACCGGAATGGGAACACCGTTTACCTCACCCAACATTGACGAAGTCGTTGTTCAACTCAAAGCCCAGCGAAAAGAATCCACCTTTGCTTTTTTGGAACGCATTAGGCGAGAAGCTGCTCGAGTGATGCCAGGGGTGGAGTGTGATTTCCATCAGGTGCTTGCCGACCGGTTGAATGATCTGGCTGGGACCGGAAAACCTATAACAGTTAAAGTTTTCGGCAATAATTGGCAAGAAGTCTGGACGGCGGCGCGTGAGGTTGAAGGTGCTGTCAAGAACGTTCAGGGGCTGAACAGCGTCAAAATCAACGCCCCTCCGCAAGAAAAAGAAGTCCGCGTTGACGTCCTTCAAGAGCGAGCCGCCCTGTTGGGGCTACAGGTCAACGATATTGCCGCTTACTCGGTGGTTGCTGGTTGGGGCGCCGTGGTCACCTCGTTTCCCCGGGGACTAGAAACCATCCCCGTCAGGGTTCTTTACCAAAAGCAGTACTCTTTTTCTCAACTGAGGAACTTGCCGGTGTACACCCCCGAAGGCGGATTTTTGCCGCTAAGTCGCTTGGCCGAGGTTCACGAAGTCTCGGCCATTACCGAGGTTCAGCACGAAAATGGTTCTTTAGTCATGCCCGTCACCGCCGAGATCGGCAACCGTCCGCTAAGTGACGTGGTTAAAGACCTGCAAACTCAGTTGGCAACTTTGAAATTGAAGGGCGCGAGCTTTCAGCTTTCCGGTACTTATGCCAACCAACAGGCCTCGTTTCGTCAGCTGGTAGAGGTGTTGGGGCTATCGATCTTATTAATTTTGGGAATTTTGCTGTTTTTGTTCGAGTCTTATCGTACCGCCTTAGCCGTGTTTTTAGGGACTGTCGCCTCGGGGGCGACCGTAATTTATGGGCTAGCCCTCACAGGAACAGCTTTGGATGTGTCGTCCTTCGCAGGGTTAATAACTGTCCTGGGGCTGGTGGTCAACAACGGTATTCTGGTGGTGAAATACATCGAGCGCTTTCACCGTGAGCTTGCGCTCTCTGAGGCGATTCTCGTGGCCGGAGCGCAAAGGTTTCGCCCGGTACTCATTACGAACCTTGCCGCAATCGCGGGTTTTTTTCCCATGGCCCTGAATTGGGGAAAGGGCGGTGAAGTTTTGCAACCGTTCTCGATGGCGATGGTAAGCGGCCTGACGGCCTCGATGCTGTTTTCATTGCTGGTTATGCCCGTACTTTACTATTTGTTTCACCGAGGGGGTGAAAAAACTCGGACAAGCCTGAAGAAATCGTTAAAGACTTCATCTTAGCTTCAGATTTCGGTTGTACGGTAGTGTCAGGCCCCCGAGAGGGGCTCAAGGAGTAGGAGACTATGCTGAATAGCAAAGCTGACTGGAAGAGCAAAGTGCCTCAGGTAACGGCATTTTTCTGGATTATTAAAGTTTTGAGTACTACGGTAGGCGAAACCGCCGCGGACTATTTGAACCAATCCCTGGGGCTGGGTCTTCAGGGTGCGACTTTGGTCATGGGAGTCTTGTTTGTCGTGGCGTTGTTCTTTCAATTGACTGCGAAGAGGTACGTTCCCTGGCGATATTGGTTGACCGTAGCGCTGATCAGTATCGTGGGCACCCTGATCACTGACAACTTATCAGACAGGCTTCATGTGCCCTTGGCCTTGTCGACCACGGTGTTTTCTATCATTTTGGTCATCGTCTTTGTCATCTGGTACCTGAACGAGCGTACGCTGTCGATTCATTCGATCTTTACCCCTCGTCGGGAACTGTTTTATTGGTTGGCCATTTTGTTCACCTTTTCGCTAGGCACGGCGGGCGGAGACTTTATGGGTGAAGCTCTGAAATTGGGTTACCCCATCGCCTTATCGATTTTTGCGGCGGCGATTTTGGTGATTGCCTTGTTGTACCGCGGTAAAGTTCTTGGCCCGGTGCTGTCGTTCTGGCTGGTTTATATTTTGACCCGGCCTCTGGGAGCTTCGTTAGGTGACCTTATGACTCAGCACGAGGGCGGCTTCGGTTGGGGTAAGGGAATAGTGAACCTTGTGTTCTTTGTTGTGATTATCGGTTTGGTGGTGTACCTCGGTGTCTCGAAGGTCGACCAAGAAAAGGTCGACCACGAGAGCCATGCTTAAGCGATTTGCTTAACTGAGCGATAGCCGGGGGGCTAAGCCCCTCAGCCGTTGCCGGGCGGTTCGAAACCCGATGAGCGTTTGGTTCTTTTCATCCCAGAGGTGCAGATTAAGCGAAGCAAAGCTGGTACGAAAGGTTAGCGGATTAGCTAACTGCAACTCGGGGGTCGCTCGGTAACAGCGTTCCAAATTGTAATTGGGGATGTGCGGCCGCAAGTGGTGAATGTGGTGCAGGCCGATGTTTCCCGAAATCCATTGCAAAACCTTGGGGAGTTTGTAATGTGAACTGCCTAGCATAGCGGCGTCGTGGGCCTGCCATTGTTCGTCACGCTGCCAGTAACCCGGGTCAAACTGATGCTGAACGTAAAAAAGCCAAACCCCGATGACTGACGCTAAGTAAAACATAGGAAGTTCTACGAGATAAACGAGATCCCAACCACCTAAGAACCCTAAAGCGATCGCCACCACGGCAATGCCCACATTCGTAATATGCAGGTTCAAGAGAGTCTTTTGTTCGAACTTTCCGCTGGGAAAACGTTGCAATATGAAAAATAAGATTGGTGGAACCAAAAAGAACAAAACTATGGGGTTGCGGTAAACCCGATACCAGAACCGAGTGCTGGGCGACGCTGCCTGGTATTCTTCAAGCGTTAATGTCCAAATGTCGCCAACGCCGCGCTTGTCGAGGTTGGCGGTGTTGGCGTGGTGAATGCTATGAGCTTTTCGCCAATCGGCAAAGGGCGTGAAAGTGAGGATGCCTAGAAGGGTACCCAGTACACGGTTGGCCGTGGCGCTAGCAAAGAAAGAGCCATGTGTACAGTCATGAAAAATTATAAACAGACGAATCATGAACAGGCCAGCGACAATAATAAAGGGTAGGATAAGCAGGTACGGTTGCCCTGAGTGATGTAACCAAAGGATAACCGCCCAAAGGGCAAGAAACGGAACCATGGTGTTAAGAATTTGCCAAAGAGCACGAGCCTTCGACGGCTTTTCGTACTTTTTGGTTTCTCGGAACCAACCCTGTACGCGGGAATTTTCGTTTTGTGCCATTACCTCAGTATAGCCCACAAGATATTTTCTGTCAAAATTGGTCAAAAATATGCAGGTAGCTCACAAAAACCGGGTTCTTTTCCAAAAACAGTGGGTAGTCTTTTTGTACTATAAACAAGGTTATGACCCAAGAAGGGGCGTCTGGATGTCGACATCGAGCAGTTTGTGATTGTATCTCGCGATGATGTAATCTATAACACGACAAGATATAATCACAAACATGTCGAGATATAATCACAAAGTTGTTGAGATATAATCACAAACTTGTCGAGATTGTGATTATATCTTGCGCCCTGCTTCTCGCGGGCAAAAAAAGTCCTATCGCTTTTTGCTCAAGCCAAAGTCGAAGTGCTACAAAATCAGCGGGACTAAGTGACATCTTCTTTTTGTCTCATCAGCAAGCCCCTCGCAAGGAAGGCAAGGATCAGACCGGCCTGGAAGCCTTTTCAAAGGAATTAGTTAGCAAAAAGGGTGCCCCAGAAAATATTCAGGTTGTTGCGTTGAGCCGAACTTCCCCAAGGCCACAATTGTGTCAGACAACGCGGGCTTGGCGACTGAAAAACCAATGCATTAAAGGAATGGGTTAGCTGGGTAATGCATTCCGGTATTGTCCCCATGAAAGAAGTGGCAAAAACGATAAAACTTCATTGGGGCGGAATACTGGAAGGGCTAAACTCAATGAATCGAGACGATCAAAACGGTCATTTACCTTATCTCCGGCAAGTTTGATTTCAGACTGGTAAACTCTGCTCTACCCACTTAGAATAGAAAAGAACCGTAATTCCGATTAATATAGATCAAAAAAGGGTCAAATATGAAAAATTCAATCGATATTTTTGCTTTCCATCGGGATGTGATGGATCGGTATAAGTCATTTTCGAAAAGCTTTCTTGATATTGATGATCCGCAGATAGAAGACGCGCTTCAGGATGAAGGGCGGTTGAAGACAATGTGGCCCGACCCTCTTATTCAGTTTAATCCGTCCTATGAGCAGGGTGAAAACGCGGAATCGCTGGTGAGGGAGGAGGTGCTGACGCAGGATATGGCGTCAGTTTTAAAGGACTTTTCACTGCACCTGCACCAGGAAGAGGCCCTCAGACTGGGAACTGCCGGGAAGGGTTTTGTTGTGACCTCTGGAACCGGTTCTGGCAAGTCACTGACCTTTCTCGGCACTATTTTTAACGAAGTTCTGAAAAGCCCGGGACCAGGTGTAGTCGGGCTGGTCGTGTATCCGATGAATGCGCTGATCAATTCACAGTCGGGAGAAATCCGGAAACACGCAGATCGCTACAAGGAGTCGTGCGGCAGGGATTTCCCGGTGACGTTCGGGCAGTTCACCGGGCAGGAAAACGAGGACCGGCGCGATGAAATGCGCAAGGATCCACCGCACATTCTGTTGACCAACTATATGATGCTTGAGCTGATGCTCACCCGGAGCCGCGATGTGACGATCCGGGATGCGATTTTCGCAAATCTGAAGTACATCGCCTTCGATGAACTGCATACTTTCCGCGGCCGGCAGGGCGCAGATGTCGCTATGCTGATCAGGCGCATCAAGGCGGAATGCCGAAACGATATTGTTTGCATCGGAACATCGGCCACGATGGCGGGCGGAGCAACCGCGCTGGAACGCAAAACCAAGGTCGCCGAAGTCGCGACGGCCTTTTTCGGGAGTCCGTTTACTGCAGACCAGGTTATCGAGGAGTCACTGCGGGCAATTTCGAGCGGATTTAACGAGCCCACGACCGAGGAGCTTGTTAAAGCGGTGACTAGCTCGCTTGTAGCGGAAACGTCAGAGGAATTGATATCGACAGCCCTTTTCAGATGGCTTGAGCGTACCGTGGCTTTGAAGTTCGACGGGGCACGCTTCCAGCGGGGAAATGCTCGGACGGTCAGCGAGATCGCATCCAAACTTGCAGAACAAACTGGACGGGAGACATCTGAGTGTGAAGCCGTTTTGATCGATCTATTCAACTGCATCGCAAAAGTGAACGAGTCCATTGCGGCGGACAACGACAGAAACGGGACACGCAAACCGTTTATTCTGCCGTTCAAACTGCATCAGTTTATCGCGCAATCCGCATCAATTTCGGTGTCACTCCACCGCGGTGACGAACGGCTTATCGATTTCGACGGGCTGCCGACCAAAAACAAGGGCGAGGTGCAATATCCTTTGTATCCGGTTGTGTTCAACCGGGCTTCTGGAAAACCCTTTCTTTGCGTAAAGAAAAACTATATCGACGGGAAGCTGGAAGGGCGGGACTTTAACGACAGCTGGATATCAGAAGAGGACGAAGAACACGTCGAATACGGCTACTTGCTACCGGACGAAAACGCATGGAATCCGGACGAAGACTTGTGGAACGTTCCCCAGGAATATATCAAGGATGAAGGTGGCAGGCTGGCCATCAAGAAGGAATACAAAAAACTTTTTCCCTCGCGGATCACCTATCTTGCGGACGGATCGTTCAGCAAAGCTGATGGTTCTGCGCTCAAAGGCGGATTTTTGGGTTGGTATGTGCCCATCGGCTTCATCTATGATCCGACAAGCGGAGACCTGTATCACCGGCAAACCAGCGAATACACGAAACTGTCCCGCGTTGGACTTGAAGGCCGCTCGACGACCACGACCGTGCTTTCGCTTGGAATACTCGATGCCATGCAGAACCTCGGCTTTTCGGAAAAAGATACCAAGGTTTTAAGCTTTGCGGATAACCGGCAGGACTCGTCGTTGCAAGCAGGACACTTCAACGATTTTGTTTCGACAGTCCGTCTGCGCTCTGCGCTCGTGAAGGCGCTCAAAAAAGAAAAGCGTATCGAGTTCAACGACATTGATTCACGGGTGTTTGAAAGCCTTAACCTGAACATAAGCGAATACGCGAACGTAGGCGAAGACGGCATTGTCATGGAATCGCGCATTCGCGGCATACAGGCGACGATGAAAAACCTGCTCAAATACCGGATCATTTCCGATTTGGGCAATTCGTGGAGGGTCAACCTCCCCGGACTCGAATCGTGCGGCTTATTGAAAATAACCTACCGCGACTGGGATGAAGTAATCAAGGACCCTAACTGGCAGCCGGTGCGCGATATGTGCACAGCTGCGGGCGCCCGGTTTGAAGACATTATCTTCAATATTCTGGAAACTTTCCGCAAGATGGTCGCCATCGACAGTCAGACCTATTTTACCGACGACGCGATCAGGCGGAACATGGAACAGTTCAAAGATACGTTGAACCCGGACTGGTGCCCCGAGGACCGGGAACTCAAGGTTCCAAACTGGCTCATGGCCAAGAGAAAGATCTTGCCACGGGGACAGGGCTACGCGGAATCGATCGGCCCGTTGAGTAGGCTGGGCTTATATATCAGACGTCAGCTGGGCAGAGACTGCAAAGACGGAAAAATCGACAGCAATGCCTACCGGGAGTTTATCGATCTCGCGCTCCATATTATGAACGGTACCTGGCTGACCAGTATAAACGTCGTCGGGAGCGACAGTGAAAAAGCATACCGGCTGAAAGCGGACCAGATTATCTGGACGCTTGGAGACGGCACTGTTCCCGCCGAGCCGGTATTCAGGCAGAACACCCGTGGTGCCGAACGCAAGGTCAATGAGTTTTTCCGGAATCTCTACGAAACCGCATCGTTCGGCGGGCGTATCAAGGCGAAGGAACACACCGGACAGGTGAATAAGGATATCCGCAAAGAGCTTGAAGAAAGCTTCCGCGCGGGAGATCTCGCGGCGCTTTTTTGCTCACCGACCATGGAACTTGGTATCGACATTGCCGACCTTTCGGTGGTGCACATGCGGAACGTTCCGCCGAACCCCGCGAATTACGCACAGCGTTCGGGACGCGCCGGACGGAGTGGACAGCCCGCCCTCGTGTTTACGAACTGTAGCCGGCAGTCGGCGCACGATACACATTTCTTTGATGACCGGAATGGCATGGTTTCAGGGCAAGTAACCGCGCCCCGGCTCGACCTTATGAACGCAGACCTTTTGAAAAGCCATTTTAATGCGCTTTATGTTTCGGCGGTGGGGATTCAGGGAATCGAGGAGGGACACATCGATTCGGTGCTGGATATCGATAATCCCGAGATGCCTTTGCGAAGCGAAACAAAGGCTCGGTTCGCGAACGGAGCATCTTCTGAAGATAAATTGATCGCCAAATGGAAGAAGGTCGTCCGCGACCTGGAGCCGAACCTTGCCAAGACGTCATGGTATTCCGACGAGTGGAGCCATACGGCTTACCGCGGTATACAAGCCTCATTCGACAGTTCGCTCGACCGCTGGAGAACGCTTTATCGACAACACAAAAAACAGATTGAAGCCGCGCGACGCGTGCTCGACAACAATATGATCAAACAGACGAGCCCGGAGTTCAAGGAAGCAAAACGCAACGAGGCGCTCGCCTATAAACTGCGCGGGCTCCTGTTAAATGAAACCTTCAGTGAGTCCATGTCCGAGTTCTATAGCTTCCGCTACCTTGCAAGCGAAGGCTTCCTTCCCGGCTACAACTTTACCCGATTGCCGGTACGGCTCATGCTGGACGGCGAGAAAGGTTCGGAGTCGATCAGCCGGGACCGGGTGCTTGCGATACGCGAAATGGGACCGGAAAATATTATTTATCACTCCGGAGCAAAGTACAAGGTAACGCGGGCGCAGATTCAGGAAACAGCGAATGATGGCGATCAGGCTACGGTATGTGTCGACTCGGGATACCTTCTCTTAAATAGCGATCAGGCGCGCAACACTGATCCCTGGTCGGGGGCGTCGCTTGAAAGCCGTACGCAAACCATTTCCGATCTGCTCATCCTTCCGGACGGGATTGCCGAGAAAACTCAGCACATCACCTGTGAGGAAGAAGAGCGGCAGCGGCTCGGATATCTTATCAACACCTGGTTTCGGTATAACGGAGACTTTTCAAAGCTGGATGAAATCCGTCTGATGGGCGGCGACGACATTCTTCTTCGTATGCGTTATATCCCGTCCGCAGAGCTTTTCTACGTGAACATGAAATGGCGGGCGAATGAACAAGAGGGATTCGTGCTCAACAAGGTTTCGGGACACTGGAAATCCCACGGGTTCCGCCAGCGGTTGATGGCCGGTAAAGAAAAAAACACCAAGATGAAAGCCGACGACCTCAAAGTCGTTAAACTGTATACGACTGATACGGCGGACGCGCTCTATATCGAGCCGCTCAAGGTGCTCGAACTCGACTATGCAGGCAGGGTGACGCTCCAGCATGCCCTTAAAACCGCGGTCGAACGCGTGTTTCAGGTGGAAAGCTCCGAGCTGGGCATCACGCCGATCGGGAATCCCGATTCGCCGAACCTCCTGATGTTCGAAGCCTCCGAAGGAAGTCTTGGCGTGATGGCGTCGATGGTGCGCGAAAAAGACGCTTGGCGGCGGGTGCTAGACGAAGCCTGGAAGGTGTGCCGATACGACGAGGCGGAGTACCTCGACAAGGCAAGCTACAAGGATCTTTTGAGCTACTACAATCAGCCAGACCATCCGGTGATCGACCGCTTCCTGATCAAACAGACTCTCGAACGCCTTCGCACTGCCCGAGTCGAAGTGGGCGCACGAGAAAGCGGCACCTACGA
This sequence comes from Spirochaetales bacterium, assembly GCA_013044245.1. Classification (GTDB taxonomy): domain Bacteria; phylum Spirochaetota; class Spirochaetia; order JABEVK01; family JABEVK01; genus JABEVK01. Next base: position 20,290 of record JABEVK010000046.1, read on the forward strand.
AGAACAGTATCAACGACTGTTGACCGAATATGATAAAACGAGCTCGACCGAGAAGAAGTTCCTTAACTATCTCTATGAACGGGGCTTGCGGTTGCCTGATGAGGCGCAAAGACGCGTAGAAGGACTCTATTGCCAGCCCGATTTTTACTATGAAGCGAAACAAGGGCAGAATCCCCTTCCTGTTCATGTGTTCTGCGACGGAACCCCGCACGACACCGAAGTCGTTATGGAACGCGATGCCAAGCAACGCGAGGCTATTCTCGACATGGGGCAGGACTACATCGTGTATCACTATCGCAATTCACTCGACGATCTGGTCGCAAAACGGCCCGACATTTTTCGGAAGGTACGGTAACGCATCATGGACTATAAAACTGGAACGCTTGTACACGCCCGCGGCCGCGACTGGGTCGTGCTCCCTTCGGAACGAAACGACCTTCTCAGGCTTAAACCGCTCGACGGCCGCGAAGAAGACGTCGCCGGCATTTTTATCCCGTTGACGAAAGAGGGTGATATTCGCCCATCGCAGTTCAACCCGCCGACGGTAAAAGACCTCGGGAGCGTTCGCGCCGCCCGCCTTCTTTTTGACGCATCGCGTCTTTCGCTCCGCTCTGCCGCTGGACCCTTTCGGTGCGCGGCCAAGCTTGGCTTCCGCCCGAGAAGCTATCAGATGGTGCCGCTCATCATGGCGCTTAAGCAAAAAGGGCCGGTGCGTCTTTTGATTGCCGACGACGTGGGTATCGGTAAAACGGTGGAAGCGATTCTGATTGCGAAGGAACTGCTTGAACGCCGCGAAATCAAGCGTTTCGCTGTGCTCTGCCCGCCGCACCTGTGCGAACAGTGGCAAACGGAACTCAAGGACAAGTTCCAGATCGACGCGGTAATCCTGCGCACCGGAACTCAGGCAAGTCTTGACCGGCAGGTTCCCGGCGACATGAGCGTCTTCCAGTACTTCCCCTACCAGGTTATCAGCATCGACTATATCAAAAGCGATAACCGCTATTCGGTGTTCGCCTCGCAAGCGCCCGAACTGGTGATCGTCGACGAAGCGCATTCCTGCGCCCGCCCGCAGGGGCAGACCTCGAGCAGTCAACAGCTCCGCCACCGCCTGGTGAGCGAGATTGCAAACAAAACGAATCAGCACCTAATCCTTGTTACTGCCACCCCGCATTCCGGCAAGGAAGGCGAGTTCCGCTCGATACTCGGCTTGCTTAAAAGCGAATTTGAAACCCATGAATGGGACACCGAGAACGACACAGAGCCTGAAGCCTCGAAACAGATTTTTCGGAACGAGCTTGCTCGCCACTTTGTCCAGCGCAAGCGCGAAAATATCGCATTGTGGATGGACGAGCGCACCCCCTTCCCGAAGCGGACGGCAATAGACTTTCCCTACGAACTGACCGGAGCGTATCAAGCTCTCTACGATGAAATGCTCCTCTATACCTCGAAGATGATGGCACGGGCGACAGGTACCGACAACCAAAAACGTTTCCGCTACTGGACCGCCCTCGCGCTCCTGCGCGGTATTATGTCGAGTCCGAGCGCCGGCGCCCTGATGCTCGAAAACCGCATCGGGACCAAGACTGGCGAATCGGATGAAAACGCAGAAACCGAGAATCCGCACTTCGAGCGGATTGAAACGACCGACGACGAACTGCCGCTTCCGCTCCTTGAGCAAGCCGACGCCTCAGATTCGGACCGCACCGCGTTCGCCAAGTTCGCCCGCCGGCTTCGCGAACTCGAGACTCAGTCTGCGGATAACAAAATCTCCTCGTGCGTCCTCCAGATCCAGAAATGGCACAAAGCCGGCTACAGCCCGATCGTCTTTTGCCGCTATATTGAAACGGCCAAGTATGTCGCCGTTCATCTTTCCGAGGCGCTCGGCAAGAACGCCCTCGTCGAATGCGTAACAAGCGAAGACCCGGATGAAGTCCGGCGGGATCGCATCAACAAGATGGCAAGCGAACAGTCCGGCAAAAAGCTCCGCGTACTCGTCGCGACCGATTGCCTTTCGGAAGGAATTAACTTGCAGAACCTTTTCGACGCGGTGCTCCATTACGACCTTCCCTGGAACCCGAACCGACTCGAACAGCGCGAAGGCCGTGTTGACCGCTTTGGCCAGACCAGACCAGAAATTCAGACCTGCCTGCTCTACGGAAAGGATAATCCGATGGATCAGGTTGTGCTCAAGGTGCTCTACCGCAAGGCGCGCACTATCCGCGACAACATCGGCGTGAGTATCCCGTTCCCGGAAGACTCCAAGGTGTTCCTCGATACCATTTTCAAGGCTGTTCTTGCCGAAGCGGAAAAAAAGCAAAAGCCGGTTTCGCAGATGGAACTCTTCGCTCTGGAGGACATGGTCCGATCCGAGGAAGCGCTCGACAAGCTCGTCACCGTGACCGAGAAAAAGGAAGCCGCCTTGCGTTCGATCTTTGCCCAGGCGTCGATCAAGGCGCAAGATATTGAGGACGACCTTGCCATCGCCGACGAAGCAGTGGGCCGGCCCGAAACCGTGTATCGCTTTGTGAATTCTGCCTTGGACCAGCTTTTCGGAGTTACGCCAAAACGCAACGAAGACGAACTTGAACTAACCGTGAACCGCTCCGCCTTCCCGGAAAAAATCCGCGCGTGGCTCGATCAAGTAGCCGGCAAGGGCGATGCGCATCTTGCCTTCCGCTCGCCTGTAAACGACGGTTTCGCCTACTGGGGCCGCAATCACGGCGCGGTGGAAGCCCTCTGCCGGACGGTGCTTTCGGATTCGCTCAATCCTGAACGCAAAAACAATAACGCCTCCCGCGCCGCCGTTGTTCTTTCGGGGGCAGTAACCGAGCGTACGGTCATCTACATTCTTCGCGCCCGCCATGTCATCGAGGACCTTCGGGCAAAGACCCATCTGGTGGCCGAAGAAGTGCTCCTTTACGGGGCCGCAGGCCTTGAACGAAAACCGGTTCCCACCGAGGCGGTAAACAGCCTGATGGAAAACCCCGACGCTACCGGCGATCTCCCACTGGAGATGCAGAAAAAGCAGCTTGAGCGCGAACTTTCCCAGATCCCGGAACTCAGACCCCGTCTTGACGCTCTTGCCTTCGAGAGGGCGGAAGAACTTATCAAGCAGCACGAGCGCTACCACAGGGCTTTAGGTACAGAAACCAAATCCGCGCGCTTCCGCGTGGTCGAGCCGGTCATTCCGATGGACATCTTGGGCGTGTATATCTTTATTCCGGGGCAAGTAGGGATCTCACACCAAGGCTCCAAGGCACAAAGAGATGCTGAAGAGATTGCAAGCAAGATGGATTCGCTTTTTGATAAAAGCACCGCTTCATCAGAAGGGATAAAGACATCAAGAGACAGTTTGTATTCCCGGGGTGAATCATGAATGAGAATGAGCTGGCGGCAATAGTCGTTGATCTTTCGTTGATGATTCATTTACGTTGAATTGATCAAACGAGGGCTCCCTGTGGAACGTCAAGTCCCGATTCCTGTCGTTTGGGACGGTAGGATGATTGAGGATAGTTTCAGGGCTGATTTGATTGTCGAACGATCATTGTTGCTTGAATTAAAGTCGACAGAGTCATCGAAGCCGGTATTGAGAGGATTATAAATGGAAATACATAAAAGAGACATTTCACACAAAGCCACGAAGGTACAAAGGGAAGCAGCTAACGGTCTTAGTGCCTTTGCGTCTCCGTGTGCTGAAGTAGGCAATCTATGAAATACGAAGCAATCAACTGGGAAGGCGCTCTGATCGGCCCGGAGACCCTCGAAAAGATCGTCGATGAAAACGCGATCAAGGGGCAGAAAAGCGGCGACTTCGGCCTGAAGGGCAAGGTACGCGACGAGATTGAGGAAGCCTGGACCGAAGCAAAGGCACAGTGGTCGCTTTTTTCAATTCGTCGCGCCCGCGAGGACGCAAAAGACGCCTACGGCACGAGCCGCACCCGTCAGTCCTGGATTATTCCTTTTTTTTCGCTTCTCGGCTACGAACTGGAAAACGCCGCGGCCGTAGAGGTTGCCGGCAAAAGCTTCGCCATTAGTCACCGGGCCGCAGGCCGCGTGTGCCCGGTGCACATTGTAGGCTTCAACGAAAGCCTCGACAAAAAGCGCGATGGGCCCGCCGGTTCATCAGGTCGTTCGAGCCCCCACAGCCTCGTGCAGGAATACATCAACCTTTCGGACACCCTTTACGCGCTTGTAACCAACGGTCTTACCATTCGCCTGCTCCGCGACTCGAGCCGGCTTATCAAGCTTTCGTACCTCGAGTTCAATCTGGAGCGGATTTTCGAGGAAAAACGCTTTGAGGACTTCATAGTCCTCTTCCGCCTCCTCCACATCAGCCGCTGGCCTGCTGACGCAGACTCGGCCTCCGAATGTCTCCTTGAATTCTATCATCAGGACAGCCTTGAAAACGGGAGCCGCATTCGCGAAAAACTTTCGGGCGCCGTCATCGACGCAATCATCTACTGGGCCGAAGGACTCCTCAACCACGGCGACAACGGATCTCTCCGCGCACTGGTTCGATCCGATTCTTCTGCTCCGCGCCTTATGTACGACACCCTCCTCACGCTGGTCTACCGCGTGCTTTTTCTTCTCGTTATCGAGGAACGCAACCTGACCCATCAGGAAGGCGCCGACGCGGATTTGAAAAAGCTCTACCGCGACTATTATTCGCTTTCGTCGATCCGCGAACGCTGCCGCTCTGTCTGGAGCGAGGAAGGCCGTTTCTCGGACTTTTGGGCTACGCTCCTGGACTGCTTTTCGCTCCACGAGGACGGCGAACGTGCCGCTCTCCTTGCCCTCAAACCGCTCGCCGGCGACCTTTTCTCCGATGCATCCTTTGCCCTTTTCCGCGATCTTTCGATGGACAACGCTTCCTTCGCTCGCGGTCTCAATATGCTCGATTCCTACGAAGACGAAAAGCGCGGGGTGCCGGTCCGGGTAAACTACGCGGCGCTCAACGTAGAAGAGTTCGGTTCGATCTACGAAGGACTCCTCGACTTTGACGCCCGCATTCACGAAGCCGAAGGTCGCTTCCATTTTGGTTTTACCTCGGGCGACGACCGGGGCAGGAGCGGAAGTCATTACACTCCGGAAGAACTTGTTCAGCCGTTAATCGAACACGCCCTCGATCCATTGATCGAACAATGCCTGGCGAAGAACGATCCGGAACAGAGTTTGTTGTCCCTCAAAATTTGCGACGACGCCTGCGGCTCAGGGCATATTCTGTTGAACGCAGGCCGTCGCGTGGCACTCGAGCTTTCGCGCATCCGCACCAAGGCTGACAATCCTGATCCTGCAAGTTACGGGAAAGCGCTCCGCGATGTGATCGAGCGCTGTATTTACGGCGTAGACTTGAATCCGCAGGCGGTGAGATTGTGCAAGGTGGCGCTCTGGCTCGAAAGCCACAACCCCGGCGAAAGCCTCGGCTTTCTCGACCACCACATCAAGTGCGGCGATTCTCTGGTTGGCATTACGCAGGCGAGCGAGCTTCTTGATCCGATTCCGGAAGCCGCCTTTGCCCAGCGCGACGGCGACGACAAGGAATTTGCAGCGGACCTTCGCAAGCGGCACAAGAAAGAGCTTGGCGAAGCCAGTGCGAAACAGACGATGTTCGACTGGCGCACCCAGGTGGGTGAAAACCTGAAGGGTATTATCGAGACGCTTAAAACGGTTTCAAACATGAGCGATGCTACACCGGAAGAGAGCAAACGCAAAAAGGAAGCCTATTACCTTGCGACCGAAGGCGAAAGCTGGCGCAAGCTCAAGGCCCTCGCGGATATCAAGCTCTCTCCGTTCTTTCTGCCGAAAACGCAAAGCTCTTCGGTTGTGACGGAACAAGTGTACCGCGATTTTCTGAACGGCAAAGAAGACCTTACCGACCATCCGATCGCCGAAGCCGCCGCAAGCGTAGCCAGCACCCGGCGCTTCTTCCACTGGTTCCTCGAGTTCGCCGAAGTGATGCAGGAAGGCGGCTTCGACTGCTTCCTGGGGAACCCGCCGTTCTTGGGTGGAAAAAGAATTTCTTCGAATTTCGGCCTTGATTATGGAGGATATCTGAAACACGTTTTCCCCGAAAAGGGCTCATCGGACTTGGTAGGTTTCTTTGTAAGACGAAATTACACTTTGCTTAAACCAAATCGGTCTCTGGGAACACTTTCGACAAATACAATTGCACAAGGCGATACCCGTGAGGTGTGTCTTGATTACCTTCTGAAAAAGGGTGCTACAATCCACTATGCAGTTCGAAGCCGTCCCTGGCCGGGGGAAGCTGCTGTCGAGGTTAGTTTGTTAACCATTCATAACGCTACATGGAAAGGACGTATCATTCTTGATAATAAAAATGTTGACTTTATATCCAGTTATCTTGATGACCAAATTGATATAGGTAATCCCTATCAGTTGTTTCAAAACTCATTGAAGAGTTTTCAAGGGACAATCGTTGTTGGTGAAGGATTTATTCTCTCAGATAGTGAAGCAAAGCAATTAATGGCGAATAATCCAAAAAACCGAGATGTAATTCAACCATATATTAATGGTGATGATTTAAACTCTCGTTCAGATCAAAGTCCCAGCAGATGGATCATCAATATGCGCGATTGGCCTTATGATCGGGCGACAGCTCCGCAAGGATATGAAGGTCCCGTTGCAAGTGATTATCCTGAATGCCTTGACATACTCATCGAACGGGTAAAACCGCAACGGGATGAGATTGTAGCTCGTGGCAAGCAAATACATGAATATGATTTCTGGAAATTCTGGGATCGACGAGACCTCCTCTACCGCACCATCGCGCCGTTGGAACGGGTGATGGTGATCGTTCTTCACACAAAAGGTTTTTATCTGTCTTTTGTAGCAAAAGAAATTGTTTTTTCACATGCATTGGCAGTTTTTGCATTTGATAAGTACACTGATTATTCAGTTTGTTGTTCATCATTTCTTGAATACTGGGCATGGAAAAATAGTTCAACCTTGGGAGGAGGAACTCTCCGTTTTAGTCCGTCTGAAGCCTTCGAAACCTTCCCCTTTCCTCCCGGATTCGAGCCGAACCGGGATCTTGGTGTCTCCGTGCCTTCGTGTGATGCATCCTCCCCTCTCTCACACAAAGACGCAACGGCTCAAAGGGGAACCGGAGCGGGCAACGAAACTCGCACTTCCTCCGTGCCTCCGGTTGACACATCCCTCCGCGCGCGGCTCGAAACCCTCGGGGAGCGGCTCGACGCAGACCGGCGGGAGATCATGCTGAGGCTCGACATCGGCCTTACCAAACTCTACAACCTCTACCACAACCCGGGCATCTCCGTAACCGCAGTCGTCAAGGAAGCTAAGTGCCTTGAAGCCGACGCAAACTGGGCCGTCGAAAAAATCACCGCACTCCGTTCGCTCCACAAAACAATCGACGAAACCGTCCGCGACGCCTACGGCTGGCACGACATCCCCCTCCAGCACGGCTTCCACGAACTCGAATTCCTTCCCGAAAACGACCGCACCCGTTACACCATCTCCACTGCCGCACGCAAAATCATTCTCGCGGAATTGCTCAAACTCAACCACGCACGGCATGCAGAAGAAGTAGCGGCAGGACTCGTTGATGAAGATGGCAAAGTGCTGAAGAAAAACTCACACGGAGCCACAAAGCCACAGAAGAAAAAGAAAGAGGTAAAGGACGAGGGACAGGGGCAGATGTTTTAAAATGCGAAAAGCGATATCGCCCCTGGCGGGACGGTCATCCGACGGGGAGGCCTTTAGCCTCCCCGCCAGAAATGCGGTGCTTAATCGTCGGCTTTTTGTGAACGCTTTTCGGCAATGCGGCGCGCGTTTTGGTCGAGAACGAACTTGCGAAGGCGCAGATGCTTGGGTGTAACCTCAAGCAGTTCATCGTCACGAAGAAAGTTCAAACAGGCCTCGAGCGTCATGGGCTGAACGGGCGTCAATGTGATGTTGTCGTCTTTGCCAGCGGCCCGCATGTTCGAGAGCTTTTTCTCTTTGGTGATGTTGACGTCAAGGTCGATCTCGCGGTTGTGCTCACCCACGATCATGCCTTCGTAGACACTATCGCCGGGGACGACAAAGATACGCCCGCGCGGTTCGAGGTGGAAGATGCCGTAGGCTACGGCGTCGCCCTGGCGGTCGGCAACAAGCGAACCATTCGAGCGCGAGGGAATTTCGCCACGAAAATCTTCGTAACCGGCCAGGTAGCTGTTCATCAGGCCGGTACCCTTGGTGTCGGTCAAAAACTCGTCACGGTAGCCGATAAGAGCGCGGCTCGGGGCCGAAAACTCTAAGCGAACACGGCCTGAACCATGGTTTACCATGTTGGTCATGCGGCATTTTCGCTTGGAAAGTTTTTCGGTCACGATGCCGGTGTAGGTTTCTTCGCAGTCGATGAACAGGTGCTCGATCGGCTCTTTCTTTTTGCCATCGATAGTCTTGAGAATGACACGGGGGCGGCCAACGCCAAACTCGAAGCCCTCGCGGCGCATCGTCTCGATGATGATCGCCATTTGAAACTCGCCTCGGCCTTTGACCGTAAAGCTTTCTTTGTCAGGGCTTTCTTCAACACGGATCGCGACGTTGCCAAGGGCCTCGCGTTCAAGCCGCTCTTTGATCTTGCCGGGCTGGACGAACTTACCTTCTTGTCCAGCAAAGGGGCTGGAGTTGCGGTAGAAATTCATGGCCACGGTGGGCTCGTCGACGGTAAGTCGTTTGAGGGCGGCTGGGCTTTCACGGGTGGCAATGGTGTCGCCGATCTTTACGTCGGTAACCCCGGACAAGATGATGATGTCGCCAGGCTCGGCAGTGTCCGAATCGGCCAAGTTGACGCCGTTGTAGACCTGAAGTTTGGTAACTTTGAGTGGAACTGGGTTGCCTGACTCGCCGACGCAGACCAAGGCGTCACCACTTTTGGCGCGACCGTGGTGCACTTTGCCCACGGCGAGGCGGCCCAGGTAGTCGCTGTAGTCCAGGTCGCTGACCAACATCTGAAAAGGGGCGTCGGCGTCATACGCTGGGCCGGGCAGGTGGTCAACAATGGCGTCGAACAAGACCTTGAGGTCAGTGCCCTTTTCTTCGAGGGTCTTTTGGGCAATGCCCTGGCGGCCGATGGCATAAAAGACCGGAAACTCCAGCTGAGCTTCATCGGCGTCCAAGTCAATAAATAGGTCGTAAACTTCGTTGAGAACGGCCTGAGGGCGGGCATCGCCGCGGTCAATCTTGTTGACGACGACAATGATAGGAAGGCGTGACTCGAGGGCCTTTTTGAGCACAAAGCGGGTTTGGGGGAGTGGACCTTCGCTGGCGTCGACCAGCAGGATGGCGCCGTCAACCATCGAAAGGGCGCGTTCTACCTCCCCGCCGAAGTCGGAGTGGCCGGGGGTGTCGATGATGTTGATTTTGACATTGCGCCAGCGAATGGCACAGTTTTTGGCTGCGATCGTGATACCACGCTCTTTTTCGAGGTCCATGCGGTCCATGACGCGTTCAGCGACGTCTTGATTTTCACGGAAGGTGCCGCTCTGGCGGAACAATTGGTCGACAAGGGTTGTTTTGCCGTGGTCGACGTGAGCGATGATGGCGATATTGCGGATCGCCGGGTTGACGGTGGGAGTTTTCATGTGTCCCCTGTTGTACCATAAAGGCAAAGGACTGTCAGGGGGGAGGCAACACCAAAGGCCACCGAGAAACCTCGTTCTGACATTTTTGAACACTCCGGAAGATTTGAAGTGCTAGAACAGTCTTGACCTCACTGCCGCTGCTTAGTAATTTGTAATTAATGGTTAAAACACGGATTCCGAATCCCCAGGCGATCAACCAGCAAGCCGAGGTTTTTCAGGCTCTTTCGAGTCCTGCCCGACTCGTCGTTCTCCAGGCTTTGCGTTGGGGTGAGTATTCGGTCAACGAACTCGTAGATATTTTGGCCGATTTGCAATGCGCCTGCTCCGCAGAACGGACGAATATCTCAAAACACTTGAGCGTTTTGCGTCAGTTAGGCTTGGTCGAGGTTCGTGAAGAAGGCCAAAAGCGCTTGTACCGGCTGGGACAGTCTAAGCTGGTCGAGAGTCTTCTCGCCGATGACTTGTGGGGTTGGCAGAACGAGCCTCGTCCTCCTGAAAGCAATTGTTGCAGGGTGTGAGTACCCCTGCCCCGGTTCAATCGGTCAGGCAGATTCTTTCATTGACGTAGAAGTTGAGCCAGCTTAGAATTATTCCATGAAAATGCCTCACCAGCTTGTGTTTGTTTCGGCTGTTATAGCTCTTGTGTTCGGGGTGTCTTCCTGCGGTGCAAAGGCTCCAGGGAACGCGCCTTCCGCCGCGGGTTTTCGTCAAGAGACCTTGCAAGGTCAGGCCGTCATTTTTGATGAGTATGCACAAGACGATGCCTTGGCTATTAGCGTTAAGGGTGTACCTCCAGAACCACAAGGGTTTGTGTTGCAGGGCTGGTTGTTGGGGCCTTCCTCTGCCCTTAATTTGGGGCTTTTGACCCCAAAAAAGGGGAGGATCGATTTTCACTGGAATTCTCCCCAGGGTAAAAATCTTGTTCATGAGTACACTAAGGTTGAAGCAACTTGGGAACCAGTCTCGGTTCGTAACTCTCCTACGGGGAAAGTTGTCTTTTCTGGTAAGATCCCGCTTTTAGGACAGCAGTTATTTCAGCAAACCGGAAAAGCACCCCAAGCCCCGGCAATTGGTCTTCAAAGTCAGGTGGATTTGTCAGCGGAACATGCGGGTATGGCCAGGGCCGCCGCTCAACTTGAAGATTGGAGTGAGATGAAAGCACACCTGGAGCACGTGATCAATATCCTTGAAGGTCGGCACGGGGCGTTATTTGGCGACTATCTGGGAACGGGTGTTCCCCAAAACCCTGGTGACGGCTGGGGGGCAAAGACCTACGCTGAAGAGGTCAAAAACCTCCTCTCATCGGCGGGGCAAAACTCCGTGAATGCAGTTTACCAGAAATTTCAAGCCGAGACCTCCGCGGTAGAGAACACTTGTTTAGCGATGTTGAAACACTTTCAAGTGACAAAAGTCCCTACGCTTCTGGCGGAGTTAACCAAAACGGTCAATCAGTTGAAAGCAGGTCCGGCTCACCAGTTATATCAATTTGCCCAACAAACTTTGACCATACCGCTGGAAAGCCCGCAGTGACGGTGTTTCGAAAAAGCCTGCGCAGTCGAATCGCTTTTCTTTTTTTAACACTCAGTCTTTTACCGTTGCTCCTGGTGGCTGTTTTAGCAGGTGCCGTTATTGCGAACCAGCTTAATGCCTTTTCAGAACGACTTGAAAAAACCGATCTTGTTCTTCATCGTGATGTTGTTGGCCGAAACTTGCGGATTGATGCCTTTGATACGGCGGCCGAAATTGACAGCTTTTTTTCACGTTGGAAGAGTGACTTGAGGAACTGGAGCGAAGAGGATGTGATTGCCGAGGCCGCACAAGCGGAAGATCTGTCTGCCCAGGCCAGGGGGTGGGACTCCTTGACCGAGGCCCAGTTAAAAAGTCATTTGGGAATGAAATTTAGCATACCGATCCCGGTTCGGTTGTTTCATGAAGCCTCCTCTTACATTTTTCGACAAGCGGAACGTCATCAATCGGATGTTGTCGAGATTCTCGTCACCGGGCTGAATGGAAAAAATGCGCTTTTGACGCGACCAACTTCGTCGCTGGATCACCAGTCTCAAGCCTGGTGGAAAACAGCCGCACAGGGTCACAACCTGGGTGTGGAACCGGCATTCCTGGAGCCGGTGAGCGGTTTACCCGTGGTTGGCCTGTCGTTGCCAGTGGTTAATACCACGAGTGGTAATACCGTGGGGGTAATTTTCGCCAAGTTTAATTTGACTCCTCTTTTGCGAACTTTAGCGCAAAAAGCAAACTCGCTCAAAGCCGACATCCAAGTTTTGGACACTCAAGGACAAATCATTTTTCGATCTTTAGACGGTAGCTCACAGCTTTTTCCGGGCAAGGTTGCCTCCTGGTCGCAAGCGTCCTCGGTAGAATTTCAAGCGGTTCACACGATGCCCGGATTTTCTGGAGCAGGCTTCTCGCAACAAGGTAAGCTTTTGACTGGATATGCGCGAACGGCCGCTTTAGGTTGGGGGGTGCTCGTCTCTCAGCCAGAACAGCAAGCCATGCAGGTTCTCAGCGGTTTGATGAAAACCGCCACTGATTTTCGTAATCTGCCGTGGTATTTGGTTTTGCTGACGGGGATTGTTCTGATCTTTGTGGTTATTTTGGCAGTGTTTGCGGCTATTGTCCTTTCGCGCGGCATTACCAGGCCCTTGATCGAGTTGAGCCGTGAAGCCCAAAAAGTACAGGCGGGGGATCTTTCGGGGCATGTCGCGATTCTTTCGCAGGACGAGGTTGGCCTGTTGGGACAAGCATTCAATACGATGACGGCGGGCTTACGAGAACGCGAGCGGGAGCGAGACGTGTTTGGCCGTGTCGTGTCGCCAGCGGTCCGTGAAAGACTGTTAAACGGCCAGTTAGCTTTGGGGGGAGAGACCCGGCGTGTCACCGTTCTATTTACTGATATCCGGAATTTTTCTACGATGGTCGAGACGATGCCTCCGCAAGAGGCCGTTGGCTTTCTCAACGAATATTTGACGCAAATGACCGAAGCGATTCGTCCCTGGGGGGGCTTCATCAACAATTTTATTGGTGATGCGATTGTCGTGATTTTTGGTGCTCCCCTTGATCAGCCTGAACATGCGAAAAACGCTGTCGCGGCCGCCATCGCCATGCGCGAAAGGTTAGCGTGGCTGAATCGGGATCGCCTGAAACAAGGTCGTCTAGAAATTCACAGCGGTATCGGGATCACCACAGGCGAGGTGGTCGCCGGACAAATAGGGTCGATGGAACGGATTCAATATACGGTCATCGGTGACACCGTGAATGTGGCGGCTCGGTTAGAAACCCTTACCAAAGAAATCCCTGGCAACCCCATCCTCATGAATAAAAGCACGGCGGATGGGGCACAGAGCTTGGGGGTGCCGCTCAAACTGCTAGGACCGCGCCTCGTTAAAGGACGCAAAGAGCCTGTTGAAGTGTGGGCGGTCGAGACTCTCTAGCTTGTTCTCTAGGCGCCAGCCACCGTCAAGAGCAGATCGGTGGTTAATCCTAGAAGGAATCCGATGAATAGGCCCCAAACCGTAACCAGCCGCGAATACTTGCGTGCCGAACCGAGCAGTTCCATCACAACATAGATGATCGCACCTGCCGCGAAGGCTAAGCTAAAGACAAACAGAGGTGTCGAATGAAAACCGATACCTAAAATCGTTCCCAAAAAGGTCGGTCCGCCCCCAATCAAGCCCAGCAGACCGAGAAACTTCCACGAGACCGGTTTGCCGCTGAGGGGACCGGCAATGCCGAACCCTTCAGTCATATTATGAAGACCAAAACCGACGATGAGTAACCAAGCCAAGTGTAGCGACCCTGAAGCTGCCGATTGTCCTATCGCTAACCCTTCGGACAAGTTGTGTGCGCCAATGCCAATGGCGATAATTAAAGACAATGTTTCAGGACCGATTTCGTGACTGACCCCGTTTTCGGGTTTGTGTTTTGTCAGTCTACCCGTCAGCGTGACGATGCCAATGAGTCCCAGAAAAAGTCCGGCGAGCATCAAGAATATGCTTAAGAGCCCCATGCTCAGGTCAACGGCTTTGCCGTCTGTAGACAGGGCTTCGCCAATCGGTTCGACCATTTTTGCCGTAACATCGACCAACAGGTATAAAAGTACCCCTGTCGCCAGCATGGCCAACAGCCCCTTGACCCAGGGGGCGACCTTCTTTAACCGAGCGAACGGTAGTCCTAAAAAGATGGTAAAGCCGGCGATTGCGCCCAGCAGAACGATAACAGAAAGCGACATCAGTGACCTCCTGGCGTCGTATCATGACTAGCAACGTCAGCATTGTCAATAAGTTCATGTGGATTAACAATTCATGCCAAAACTAAAGTTTCTCCTAAAAGTTTTGGACGGTTAGGTGGTTTTACGCCGCACTAAAACTGGTTCGAACAGTCGTGAAAGTGGTGTCGGTGCGAAATTGGTGAGGAGTGAGAAGCAAAACTGGACGGCTTGTCGCCCCATTTCTTCGAGAGGTTGGGCTACCGTCGTTAGCCCTGGATTCACCATCGAAGAAATGGCAAGCCCATCATAGCCTACGATTTTAACACTTTGGGGAATCGCGACCCCTAGGTCACGAAAGCCAGACATTAAACCAATGGCCACCAGATCACCACCTGCACAGAAAACCCCGTCGGTCTGGCCCTGCAATCGGGCGGCTAGGGCCTTTCCTGAGTCAAAATCTAAATTGTCAATTTCGATGACCCGAGGCTTTACTCCTGCTCCCTGGCAAAGGTTAGTAAAAACCTCCCATCGCTCTGGGTCGCAGTGAGGCTGTCCGTTTTGAAAGCGAGAGGTAACGATCCAGGGCGCCTGACAACCAGAATCTAGCAAAGCTTGTGTTCCCAACGTTGCCCCCAGGCGTCCGTCGCAGTGGACCCACGAGGTCTCATCCATGCCTTCAGTAAATACGACCAGTGGTTTTTTGATCTGACGATAGGCCTCTACCACGGTAACCTCGGGTGGATCATCTAAACAAATGATGGCATCGGCGATATTTCCCCGGAGAATCCGGCGATGAACCTCGTCTGCTCGTGAAGGATGACCCCCGGTGCTGTATTGGACCAAACCAAAGTCAGGGTGGTGAGTGCGCATTTCATGTTCGATTCCCCGTAAAACTTCGGCTTCGTAGGCCGACGAAAAGGAAGCACAAACGACAGCCAGCGTTCCGGTACGGTAACGCACCAGCCCTCGAGCTGTCTCATTAGGAACATACCCTAGCAAACGAGCGGCCTCGATTACTTTTTCGCGGGTGGACGGGGTGATCCGAGGATCATTTTTGAGGGCAAGCGATACCGTTGTATGCGAAACCCCTGCCGTTTGAGCAACATCGTGCAAGGTGGGCGAGGGGCTTCCGAGAAGCCCCTTCCGGGGGGCCTGATCAGTTTCGGACATAACCTTGGCCGCAATCTAAAACGCCTTGACGTCTTTCTCCACGGCTAGCCTTATTTTCTAAGGCCCGTTTTCCTTCAAGTCGTTTCATGAGTTTTCTCGTTCTTTTTTGTTTACTGAGCCAGTTTGAAAATAGCTTGAATCGCCTTTTGGTCCAGTTTGACGAACTGCCCAACAGTCTTTTGGTCCGATGAAGTCGCTTTGGCGGCCATGACGTCAAAGTATTTGTCGTTGACGGCAACCTCACTCAGGCGTGTCGGTAAGCCCGCTTGCTGGTAAAACTTTTCCAACCGGTGGATTCCTTCTAGCGCCGTGAGTTCTGGTGTGCGAAAATCGGCCTCTACTCCCCATACCCGATGAGCCCACTGGGCAAAGCGAGAAATTTCATGACGGTAGACATACTTCATCCAGGCAGGGAAAACGATGGCCAAGCCGGCCCCATGAGGTAGGTCGTATTGGGCTGAAAGCTCGTGCTCGATATCATGCGAAGCCCAGTCGCCGACGCGCCCCATACCAAAAAGATCATTGTGAGCGAGAGTGCCTGTCCACATAAGCTCAGCCCGCGCCTCCTCATTTTGGGGATCATTCAACACGCGCGGAAGGTTGTGGATTACTGATTGCATGGTAGCCTCTAATAGGCGGTCAGAGAAATCCACGTGCATCGAATTGGTGAAGTATCGTTCCATGAGGTGAGACATAATGTCGGCGGCGCCGATGGCCGTGTCTTTTACAGACAGCGTGACGGTAAGTTCCGGGTTCAATAGGCTGAAGACGGGACGGAGGTGATCATTACAGGTGAGTCCTTTTTTGAGTAAGCCGTCTTCATTGGTAATGACACTGGAACCTGATGATTCTGATCCAGCAGCCGGAATGGTCAGAACACAGCCAACGGGAAGAGCCCTAGAAGGTACGGCTTTGCCAAGGTAGAAATCCCAGACATTCCCCGCGTAGGGGACGCCTGCGGCAATGGCTTTGGCCGAATCGATGACACTGCCTCCGCCGACAGCTAAAACGAAGTCTAATTGCTGTTCGCGGCACAGCCTTATACCTTCTTGAACGAGCGAAAGCCGGGGATTGGGCTGGACTCCACCTAATTCGATCCACGTCACGCCAGAGGCAGACAATGACGACTTCACCCTGTCAAGAAGTCCGCTACGCTTAGCACTCCCCCGGCCCCAATGTAATAAAATTTTATGTGACTTTTCGGCAGTCAGCGAACCAACCTGTGTTTCAACACCCTTACCGAAGACGATCTTGGTGGCGTTTTGAAAAATAAAAGAATCCATCGAAAAGTAGCTCCCCACTAAGTTCTATTTTAACGTTAAAATAACAGTATTGCCTTTGGCAAAGTCTGTCAAGTTTGTTCCTCGGCTGACAAGCGCGCCTTGCCGGGGTATGCTGAGG
Source organism: Spirochaetales bacterium (assembly GCA_013044245.1). Classification (GTDB taxonomy): domain Bacteria; phylum Spirochaetota; class Spirochaetia; order JABEVK01; family JABEVK01; genus JABEVK01. The sequence goes on from JABEVK010000046.1 coordinate 36,694, forward strand.
GCGGAGGCATATTTGCGGGCAACTTTCTGGGGGCTGACCCTGACGTTGTGGGGAGTTTTAGCGGTACCTCTGTGGGCTCATGCCAGCGGGGCTGTGGGCGCAGGAATGGATTTTCCGATTTTTATCAGTTTAAATAATCCCACCGGCCCGCAAAATAGCGTGGGGGTTCACTTGTTCGTCCAGTGGGAAAATTGGTCGCTTAGGGCAGGTTGGCGTCTGGCCTTCAGTGAATCTACCCCTTTTTCCTCGACACAAAGTTATGTGGCTAACCCCACTTTATACATCGTCGATGCCAATTCTGGCCTGACGTGGGCTGAGGTGGCTATTTGTCGCGAGTTTCCTTTCGTTCTTAACCAGGTGATCACGGTAGTTCCGGCCCTGGGGGTAGATTGGGAGCCTCGCTTGACCGGTACGGCACCCTCGTATGCCTCAGATCAACAAGAATCACCGGTGTTAGCCGAAGCGTCTTTGGCTTTTCGGCTGAGTTTAAAAAATGATTTTTATCTATCGCCGGAGTTTCGCTACGGTTGGGATGTGTTATCGATGAAGGGGCAACAGGTGCTCTTTGGCGTCGAGCTGGGTTATGCCTATGGTCCGTAACCGCCGTCTGGCCAGCGCTGGGCTGGTGGTTCTGTGGGGGCTGGTGATCACGGCTTGCGCACCCGTTCCTCGGTACAACTCTGTCTATTTGTGGAAAGCTGACGTCGATTGGACACCGGTCGACACGGCGCTTTTAGCTCGTGACGGTGTTTCAACCGTGTATTTGCACATAGGAGATTGGGATGAGAGCGCCGGCCGCAACGTTGGCGAAAAGCTCACCATGAAACACCCCCTTCCAAGGCAGTTTTCGGTTATCCCCGTTCTTTACCTGACAGTCGCAACGTTAAATTCGTGGGCCCAAACCCCGCTCACGCCCCACGTGTCTCAAGAGCGAGCTCAAGCCTGCTTGGCGATCTTTGACAGCTTTCCCCGCTGGACACGATCAGCACACGATTGGCAAATTGACGCCGATTGGAACCCCTCCAACCGAGACGCCTATTTTTCCTTTCTCCGTGAGTTCAAGACCCTGTTAAAGCCCGGCGACACGTTATCGGTTACCATTAGGCTCAGTCAGTACCGTGATCGTCTTCAAGAAGGAGTACCACCGGTGGACAGGGGAGTGTTGTTGACCTACGGGGCCGGGGACCCGCGGAACCCGGCATCGCGGGTTCTAGACCCGCGGTTAGTCGCTCAATACGTTCGTCCCGGCGACCGCTACCCCTTGCCCATTGACGTGGCGTTGCCTGAATACGGCGAGGTGCGGCAGTTTAATCCCTTTGACCGTCTGGTGGCCTTGACCACAGAACCCAACGGGACATCGGCCACAGCCGCTGAGCTGGGTTGGCCAGCCGGGCTGATTGCGTGGCCCCAACGTGGGCCCGGTTGGGCTCAGGCCGATCGCCGAGTATTCTGGGCGGATTTGGTCTGGATGGAAGGCGACCGGGCACTGGTAGATGCCCCTTCGCCAGAACAGGACCGCCTGGTTCTTCAGAGCATCAGGCAAACCGGCAGTGCCTTGGGCGGGCGGCTGATCCTTTTTGCCTATTCGAGAGATGAATGGAGGACAGCGCGTCATGAAGCGTTTACTTCTGCTTTGCGTTAGCTTGCTCGTTACCGGTCAAATGTCACTGTGGGCCTGCGGGCCGTTCCTGTTCGATAATAGCGATCTGGACAGCCTTTCGCTGATTGATCCCGGAATTACGGGGCGGCCCGATCTGGCCCCGTTTTTTTTGTACGCCTCGCCGGCCTTTGGTCAACCAAGCACGTTTGAGCAAACTGTTATTCGTTTGGACCGTGTTACCTGGCCTTCTGCCAATGGTGTGACCAACGAAGTGTACGACGATGCGCCGGGGGCCGACCCTGATTGGTTGGCTGCAAATCTGCAGGCCTGGGCTGGCTACCTGCGGCTCGGTAACCCTGCGAAACCTTGGACAAAAGCACAAATTCAAACAGCTCTTGACGGAAAGGGCGTCCCCGCTGAGGCCTTTTCAGCTGACGCCGCTTACTTTGCCTTTTTGGCTTCGGCATCGGAGCCTACCAATCTTGCGATGGTCACCGAAGCTTTGCAACGTGCTCGTGAGGCCACTCTGCCAGCCTTTTTGCGGGAACGCTACGCCTATTTCGCCCTTCGTGCCTGGGCCTTGGGGCAGGATACTTCTGGTACGCTTCAACTGTGGCGAGAGTTTGCAAAGTTATGGGCTCGGCACGACGTGATCGCCGGTCGCGCCCTGGCGTGGGTAGCCAGTGTCGCAAAACAACGTCTCGCTGACTATTTAACCGTGTTTCAAGACTACCCGGCGCTGAGAGCCACAGTCTTCGTTTCACTAGGAGGCGTACAGGCACGGGAGTGGTCGGACTACTTGGCCCAGAAGCTTTCACCGTCGCAACGCCGCTGGGCACTGTATGCCCGGTTTGTTCTCGAAGATCGCGATTTTGCTCCCGAAACCTTGCAGGGCCTGTTAGAGGCAGACCCGAAGGGCCAGTTGGCTTTGGCGGCATTCTATCGGATGGTCGAAGAAATTGAGCGCGAAGCCGGAGTCAGCCGTCTGTTGGCGCTCACCTTTGACCCCGCAGACCCCCTGCCAGCTGGGGCGTCGTCCGAGGATCATCAGCTGGTCGGTACGTTGCGCCGAAAGGGTTTATACACGGCGCTCGTTGATACGGCTGTAAAAGCGGCCGCCGCGCCACGAACTTTTCGGCGAGCTTGGCTGACTCTCGCGGCTTACCTGGCTTTCTACGACGGGGATGAAGCCCGTATGGTCACACTCTACCAGGATAGTCTCCGTTACCCCGCGCGCAATGCGTCTCAGCGGCACCAGAGTCACCTTTTAGGAACGATGACAGAGATGCTAGCCCAACGGCATCAGCCTTGGAGTTTGCCGTTGCAACGCCGCCTTGTGGAGGACTTGGCGTGGGCCCGTTCGTTAGACCAACCTGGCCATAACCGGGGTTTATACCACTCTTTAGTCGTTCTTGTGGCGCAAAAAGATCTGTTTGACGACCAAAGAGATGCGGCGGCTCGCGCCTTTTCAACCTTGCAGTCTCAAACTTGGGACAACCCCTACCGCGTGCGCCATCAAGACTGGTTTTGGGCGGCCTCCTGGGGTGCCAATGATCCGGTCAACCTTTTATTCGATGTGCTGTTGCGCTCGCGCGATATCGCTGCATGGCGAAAGTTCTTGGCACTGGCTCCCGACCAAAGATCTCCGCTTGATGAAGCTTTGACGGCACCAGGCTGGGTCACGGTCGAAGACCTTGATTACCTAGAGGCCTATAAAGCCCTGCGTCAAGGCAAACCCGACGAGGCTCTTCCTTTGGCCGAAAAGCTGACTCGTGAGGGGTATTTTCAGGGAAGTTCTCGCTGGAGAAACAACCGCTCAATCTTTCCCGCCCGGACGTTTGCTACCTCGACCGAAGTAGATTGGGCTCACCCCTGGGCAGGTCTGGGACTGAAAGCGACGAGCTTTCTTGGCGTGGCACAACAGATGAAGGCGTTACAAAAGTCTCCCCCTTTGGTCCAAGCAAACTTTTGGTTGTCTCTTCAGCTGACGGGCTTTCCGCTTTTGTTTTCGTCGCCACCCAGCCTTATCAAGTTTGTGCATGATCTGTACTACTACGGGTATGATGGGAACGTTCCGTCCCCCGAGACAGCCTTTCCCCTGGATGAACCGTCGCGTGCCACAAGCTTTCGCCGGGAATTTCAGCAGTTTCAAGGGGGCGAGTTTGCGCCAGTAAATAGGGCCTTGGCTTTCTATCGGGCCGCGACCGAATCGATAGACCCCGAAACGCAGGCTAGTGGCTGGGCGATGATAGCCTGGCTCACGGGAAATCACGAATTGTACCGAAATCTCAAGCAACCCGCTTTGCAAGGAACGACTGTTTTTCGCACCTTGTATTCTCATTGTGAAACCTTACGGAGTTTTTTGTGATTGAAAACCCTTTTTTGTTTTGTCCCCAATGCGGCTCACCAGGGGGTGAGTTTCTGCGCCATCACGAGTACCGCTGTTCCGTATGCGGACATCGATATTTTCATAATGTTGCGGCGGCGGCAGGGATTTTGGCACGGGATGTTGAAGGCCGGTTTTTATTTTTGCGAAGGGGCATGGAGCCGGCTCGAGGACTACTGGGCTTACCTGGGGGCTTTGTTGACCCCGGCGAGGGGGTTACCGAAGCCGTTAAACGCGAGGTTCGCGAAGAGTTAGGGGCAGAAATCTCTTCTCCGGTCTTTTTAGATGGCTACCCCAACCGTTACGCATTTTCAAAAATCTGGTACCATACGCTGGATCTTTACTTTACCGCCGACATCTTGACCCCCCAGGCTCAGTGGACGCTGGATGCTCAAGAAGTCGTCGGCTTAGTGTGGATGCTTCCTGAACAGGTCGACGAGACCGAGTTGGCTTTTCAGTCTTTGCGACAGATGTGGCACGATTGGAAAGCCGGTCGTTGGGAAGTCAAACAAGCAAACCGGAAATTAACCCGGTAGCAAAAAGGAGCAAGACAGTGAGTCATTTACGTTCGTTATACTTTGGTGGCGCTCTCGAAGCCATTAGCCAAAAGACTTTGAAGGCCTTTCAAGAGCATAGACCCAGTGAAATTATTTGGAACATTACCAGTCGATGTAACCTCAAGTGCCGCCATTGCTATGCGGATTGCGATCTGAATACCCTTCCCCAGGAATTGTCTACTGCTGAGGCATTGAACCTGTTAGATCAAATGGCTGAAGCCGGTGTCCCGTTACTGTTTGTCACGGGGGGTGAGCCGATGACACGACCGGACTTTTGGGAACTGCTGGCCCGCGCGCAAACTCACGGGATTCGCGTCGTGCTGAGTACCAATGCCATCCTCATTGATGACGCTGCCGCAGACCGTCTTGTGACCTATGACGTCGATTATGTGGCTACCTCGTTGTACGGCCCGCCCGCCTTTCACGATGAGTACGTTGGGGTCCCGGGGGCATGGGCTAAAACTACTTCAGCGGTTAAAAGGCTTCAAAAACGAGGTGTAAAAGTGGGCATTAAAACGACAGTCACAACGTCGACACTGCCCTATTTCTACGAAGTTTGGCAAACCGCTAAAGACTTAGGCTGTGGTCTTTTGTATGCCTGTGATTTGGTCGAAACGGGTCGGGCTGGCAGTTCCGACTTCGCCAGTGTGGGCC
>JABEVK010000047.1 GCA_013044245.1 Spirochaetales bacterium
CGTCAAAGCCGATTAAGGAAAAATCTCGCGGGCAATCTAAGCCCTCTTCGCGAGCCGCTTTTAAAAACCCTAGGGCGGAGGGATCATTAGCGGCAAAAACAGCGGTGAAGTGGGGCAGGCGCGACCAAATAGAACGGGTAAACCGGTAGGTATGGGACGCCAAAAAGTCTCCTTCTAATTGCCGATCAAAGGAAAGAGGGACTCCTGCCTCGCGCAGTTCGTCTCGAAAACCCGCAAAGCGGTCCCTTGAAGACGGAAAGTCCTGAAGTCCCCAGATAAACAGAAAGTCTTTATGGCCCAACGAGAGGAATTTTTTTGCTGCCAGCCGCCCGGCTTTGTAGTTATCGATTACCACCTGCGGTATGCCGGGGATAGCCAGGTTTCGATCTAAAATAACATAGGGGTGTCCCCAATCGCGCAACTGCTCGATCGTTAAATCGTCGTCAGCGGTATTTAAGGGCAAAAACAGTGCCCCATCGATTTGCTTGCCCCGCATGATTGGTAGGAGCGACCGTGAATGAGCGGCTCGGCGCGAGTCAGGTCCTAGGGTGTCGAAGATGGTGCAGTAGTAGCCCTCGTTAGCCAGTTGATTTTCGACTGCCTGAAAAATATTGGAATGATACGAGCCTAAGGCCGGCGAAAGAAGACCAACATGAAAACTTTTGCCTGTTTTGAGGGTTTGTGCCGAGTGATCAAGACGATAGTCAAGCGTCGCAATGGCACGTTCTACGGCAGCGGCGACTTTGGGAGTAACCAAATTCGGATTCGTGAGAAATCGAGATACCGAAGCAGAAGAAACGCCGGCAAGCTTAGCAACATCACGCTGGTTGGACATGGTCTCACTCCCCAATAAAGAATTTCATTCTTTGCTGTTGAAATTCATTGTATACGTATTCTTGATTTTATTGACAAGCAGATTGACGTGATTTACTATAAGAAAACGCAAACATTTAAAATAAAATCAGTTTGTTACTGAAGAACGGAGAAAAGGAGAGAGGCATGGCTTCTATCAATGGGTACTTCTTTGAACGAAACGGAAAGCGGCTATACCGTATTGACGGTGTTGAAAAGCTGGAACCGTTTTTTATCTCGATGGCAGGGGACGGCGATCTATGGGCGTTTATCTCTACCAATGGCTCGCTGGCCGCGGGTCGCAAGGATTCCGAAGGATCCTTCTTTCCTTATGAAACTGTCGATAAAATTCATACCCGTTGGGAATCGGTAGGGCCCCGCTCTTGGTTCCGGTTAACATTGAAAGATGGCACTACCCGCTTATGGCAGCCTTTTTATGTTTCTTATCAAGAAAAAGCACCTCGTTCGCTGATGAAGGATGAGTTGGGAAGCTTAGTGGTTTTCGAGGAACGAGACCCGGCTACCGATTCTGTATTCTCGTACGAATGGAGCTTCTCAAAGCTGGGGTTGGTAAGAAGGGTTCACTTGGAACTGGGCCGGCAGGTTCTGAGAGCCGAAGTTTTGGATGGGCTCGTTGGACTCATTCCCCCTGGTGTCAGTAACCGACTTCAGAATGATTTATCCAGCCTAACACACGCCTACAAGTGGAATGAGTTGCATGAGGGTGGACGTTTAGGCCTGTTTACACTCTATGCTCAGATTTGGGACCGCGCTGAGCCAAAAGAGTCCTTGAGGGCTCTGTCGGTTTGGACTGCCGGCGATAAAGCGGATAAAGTTCTGCTTTCCCGTCGTCAGCTCTCGGCCTTTTTAAATGCTGGCGTGTTGGAAACAGAATCTCTAACAAGGGGTCAGCCAGGATGCTTCTTGGAATACCGTGTCCTAGGGGCTGGACAAACGGCAACCTGGGTTCAGATTCTTGAAGGCCCACTGACGCAAAGTCAGACGGTAAACTTGGCGACCGAAATTCGTACAGGGGCCCGTTCGTTGGCAGCAGTAGAAGCCGCTGTTGAAGAAAACCGCACGGGTTTAGCGTCTTTGCTAGCGATGGCGGATTATGAGCAAAGTGGTCCTGACCCCATGACGGTAGCCCACCACGCTTCAAACGTGTTGTTCAACGTTCAGCGAGGCGGCGTATTCCCTGACGGGCTTAAAATCGCCAGCCGAGACTTTGTGAAGTTTGTCACGCAGTGGAATGCTCCTGTGGCGCAAAAACATCAAAAAGCCTTAAACGGGCTCCCAGAGCAGCTGAGTCGAAGCCAGTTGGAGCAGGTTGTCCTTGAACAAAAGGATACCCAGCTCGAGCGTTTGTTCCGAGAATACCTCCCCCTGTCGTTTAGCCGCCGTCATGGTGACCCGAGTCGGCCATGGAACAGGTTTTCTATCCGCATTCGTGACGAAGAGGGTCATCGCTTGCTGGCCTACGAAGGAAACTGGAGGGATATTTTCCAAAACTGGGAGGCTTTGGCGTGGAGCTGGCCAGAGTTTTTAGATGGATTTATCACCAAGTTCCTCTCTGCGATGTCACGTGATGGTTATAACCCCTACCGCATTGGTCGTTCGGGGGTCGATTGGGAAGTCGTCGAACACGATAATCCGTGGAGCAACATCGGCTATTGGGGTGATCACCAGTTGATTTACCTCCTTAAGTTTCTTGAGCTGGCCCAAACAACGCGCCCTGGCCTGTTAGAAGGTTTATGGAATAAGGCAATTTTCGCCACGGCTGATGTTCCTTACCGCTTGGCGGGTTTTGACGATACCTATGCCCACCCGAAAAAGACGGTTTCGTTTGATGAAGCTGCCCACGATAAAGCTATGGCGCGCGTTAAAGCGCTGGGAGCAGATGGGCGCTTGGTTCCTGACGCCAAGGGCCAGCCCCTGTTGACGACGATGGCCGATAAAATCTTGATTGACGTTTTGGTAAAATCTGCCAACCTGATTCCTGGTTGCGGTATATGGCTCAATACCCAACGACCTGAATGGAACGATGCTAACAATGCCCTGGTCGGGTATGGGGTTTCTGTCGTCAGTCTGGCCTACCTGCGCCGCTTCTTAGTCTTTTTGGGAGCTTTTGCCGCAAAAGCGGGTGACTTTTCGGCCAGTGCCTCAACGAAGGCCTTCCTTAAAGCTCAGATTCCTCTGTTGGCCAAGGCCTCCCGAGACGTACAAGACAGTGCCCATCGTTACACCGTAGTCCGCGAGCTCGGTATAGCCGCTGAAACTTGGAGAAAATCCGTTTACAGTGATCAGTCAGCAACCGAAGTGCTTACCGCTGTTGAGGTGAAAGAGTATGTCAATACAGCCCTGACGGCGGTCGATGCGAGTCTGGGAGTTCTTAGGCGCAAAGATGGCTTGTGGCAGTCGTACAACCTGGTGGATTTGGAACCGGGCCGTGTCGAGCTTTCGGAACTGTACCCCATGCTTGAAGGTCAAGTCGCCATCTTGTCGAGTGGGTTTCTTGGTTTGGAACAGGCACAGGAATTGGTCGAAGCTTTGGCGAAAAGTCCTTTGTATGAACCGAAGAAGAACACCTATCTGTTGTATCCCGATCGCGCCTTACCCTCCTTTTGGGAGAAAAACCGCTTAGATAATCAAACGGCGAGCTTAGCTTTGGTCCAAAAAGCGGTGAAGGAGAGTCGCGAGGAACTGATTCAAAAAGACCCGGATGGAACACTCCGTTTTGGGCCGGATTTAGCGAATCGCGAAGATCTTGAGGCTGTTTTAGCCAAACTCGCTACTGATAGTTCCTGGGCTCCTCTTGTCCAAGCCGAAGGAAAACAGCTCGCCGAACGTTACGATTTGGTGTTCAAGCACAAGGAGTTTACAGGACGGTCGGGAACGATGTTCGGTTACGAAGGCTTGGGTTGCGTGTATTGGCACATGGTTTCGAAACTGCTGTTGGCTGCCCAAGAGAATTTCTGGAATGCCTGGGACCAGCAAAAGAACGTCGGCTTTTGGAAGCAAGCTTACCAAAATATCCGCAATGGCCTGGGCTACCGAAAGACGGTTCAAGACTATGGGGCTTTTCCCTTCGACCCGTATTCGCATACACCGTCAACGGCCGGCGCTCAACAGCCTGGAATGACCGGGCAAGTGAAAGAAGAAGTTCTTACTCGTTGGGGAGAATTGGGTCTGCGTTGGAAAGAGGGGCGTCTGGTGATAGAACCAGCTCTCTTGGAAGGGTTGGAATTGCGGGGTGAGATTCGTTTTCAATACCGAAGGACTTCTTTTGTTTTGACACCAGGGAGTAACCCCAGCCTGGAATTTGTCGCCAAAGATGGTTCACGAGAGAAAGTTGCTGGGACCTTGGGAGGGAAGCTTGCTATCGCCGGGCCTGCCTTGAAAAAGTTTGAGGCTGGTGAATGGCAGGAGATTCGTGTCACCTGGGTTACGGTTTAATCTGACTAAGTAGCTAATAGTAGTTGTCAAGCCTTGCTGAGTGGTTTAGCGTAGAGGTTGCGAGGAAACCATGAAGAAAAGGCTGGTGATCATCGGTTCCGGCATGGCCGGCGGAAAATTGGCAGAAGAGGTCCTGGCGCGTTCAGACGCTTGGGACCTCACTGTCATAGGTGACGAAAACGTCGGCAACTACAACCGTATCAAACTTCTTTACAAATTATTGCGCGAGGATGTTGAGGAATTTTTTCTCAACGACGAGAGCTGGTATAAAGCTCATAGGGTGACGCCTCTTTTGGGAGTTCGGGCCGAGCGGATTGACCGGGATGCCCATGAGGTTGTTCTGGCAGGCGGACAACGCGTTCCGTACGATGCTTGTGTAATCGCGACGGGTAGTAGACCTTTTGTACCTCAGATCCCTGGTCTTGATTTGGGCGGAGTGGGAGTTTTGCGCAACCTTGACGATGTGGCTCATGTCACAGCTTGGTTAAAAGGTAAAACCGAGGTCATGGTAGTCGGTGGCGGGCTCTTAGGCCTTGAGCTTGCCCTCATCTTAAAATCGTTAGGGAAACGCATTACCGTTTCGCACCTGATGAAATCGCTGATGGAGACTCAGCTGGCCCCAGAGGCGGCTGGCTACCTTCAGAAAACTCTTGAGCAAAAAGGCATGCGCTTTGTGGTGGGGACTTACATCACCGAGCTTTTGGGTTCGACAGAAGGTGTGCACGAAGCGGTCTTTAAAGATGGTCAGAGAGTTGAGACCGAGGCTGTATTATTTTCGACTGGAGTTCGCCCCGATACGGTGTTGGCTAAGGCGTCAGCTTTGACAACAAATAAAGGCATCGTCGTGAACGCTCAGCTCCAGACAAGCGACCCAGATATTTACGCGGTGGGAGAGTGCTTAGAGTTCGAAGGCAAAACCTGGGGGCTTGTCGCTCCGGTTTATGAACAAGCGCGAGTTCTCGCCTCGGTATTGGCAGGGGAACAAGCTCTCTACGTTCCTTCCGATTTACCACCAACCCGGCTCAAGAGTGATATCCCTGTGATCTCCATGGGGTTACTCAACCCCGCCGAGGACGATGAAGTCGTGCTGTTCCAGGACCCTAAGTCCTTGGTCTACAAACGACTGATAGCCCGACAAGACAAACTGGTAGGCGCAACCCTCATTGGCGAAGACTTAAACGCCGATGCGGTGAGTTTACATTACACGGCAAAGATTCCTCTGCCCGAACGTCGAGCAGACCTTCTGTTCCCCGGCGCAAAAGCAGGGGAGCAGGTCATGGATGCTTCCGGGTGGCCAGATGATTTACGGGTCTGCGACTGTGTCGGTGTATCGGCGGGAACGCTAAGAGGCTCGATTGCCCAAGGTAATGATACGCTTACCAAACTCATGAACGCCACGAAGGCTGGTACCGGGTGTGGTCAGTGTAAAAACAAGATCAAAGCGGTATTAATTGGTGCCCTGGGTGAACTAAAAGAAGACCCGTCAGATCGTTGGTATGTTCCTGGTATTCCGCTGGATCGCGAGGCTTTATCGGCCTTTATTCTCGAAAACTCGCTAAAGTCTGTTTCGTCGGTTCTGAGAAAGACTCCTGGCGCGGTCGATGATCCTAAAACCCGCCTAGGCCTCGATTACCTTTTAAGTTACCTCTGGAAGGGCAATTACGAGGTGGAGCGCGATGGACAAAGCGCCAACGACCGATATGGTGGTAATATTCAAAAAGATGGCCGATTCTCGGTGATTCCTCACGTCTCGGCAGGGATGATCGAACCCTCTGAATTGCGGGCTTTGGCCGACGTTGCTGACGAATACAAGGCTAAACTCAAGGTGACTGGTGCCGACCGTATAGGTATTTACTCGATCCGCAAAGAGGATCTGCAAAAGGTCTGGGATAAACTCGCCATGAAGGCGGGGCATGCTTACAGCAAGTCTTTTAGGGCGGCTAAGGCCTGCGTTGGATCCACGTACTGCCGTTTTGGTCTTGCTGATGCGCTTTCGTTGGGCGCCAGGTTGTCAGATCGCTATCGGGGCCTCACTGGTCCGGCAAAGGTCAAAATGGGTGTCTCGGGTTGCCCGCGGAACTGTTCTGAGGCGACCATCAAAGACTTAGGGGTGGTCGCTGTGGACGGCGGTTGGGACATTTATATAGGCGGAAACGGTGGGGCCAAGGTTGTAGCTGCGCAGAAAATTGCTCGAGTAAAAACTGCCGATGAAGTCCTTCAAATCGCCGATCGTTTCTACGAATTTTATCGAAAAAACGGAAGGTATGGCGAACGTTCGGCTCCCTTTGTTGAACGGTTGGGCTTAGAAAAGGTAATGGACGGTATCCTCTATGATACCGAGGCGAATCTGAAAAAGCTTGAAAGCGACCTTTCCGAGGCCTTGGCCAATGTGAAGGACCCATGGAAAGGCGGCATTGATCTTCATGATACCATTCGCCGCGACAACGGTGACCCTTCGTCACAAAAAGATTGGGAAGGGAATACCGTTCTTCCTCCGGACCGGAAGATTGACTTAGGAAAGGTTGAAGAAGTACCCGAAGGGGAAAATCGCTTGTTTAACACACCCTGGGGTGACATTGTCGTCTTTCATGGCCGTGATGGCCGGTGGGCGGCCGGTGAAAGTCGTTGTCCCCACCGGGGCGGCCCCATGGTCGATTGCCACTTTATAAGTGGTCAGTTGACCTGTCCTCTCCATTCGTTTGTTTTTGACTCAAAAACAGGCTCTTGCGGGAACGCTGAGGTTCGAAACCTTAAGGTTTGGCCCGTTGAAGTAGCCAACGGGCGAATTGCTGTTACCTTATAAAGGATTTGAACAGAGGTGCCCTAATCAATGGTGCTTTTTATGGCTTTTGGAACTTGCCTTTGAGGCAGGTTCCTCGGGCTGAACTGTACTTTCCCTGGGCCAGGGCTGAGGAATAAAGTTCAAGCTAGACAGAGGCGGGCGTACGTAGTCTTTGGCTTCTTGCCGTTTGGGGAGCTTCAGCTTTTCGGGCGTCAGGTCTTTGTAGGAAATCTGGCTCAGAAAATGATGGATAACATTAAGATGTGCCGCCCGTTTGAGGTCGCTGGGAACTTCGTACCACGGGGCTTCAGGGATATGACTAAAGCTCAACATCGCATCTTTAGCCTTGGAATAGTCTACCCAACGCGAGCGAGCACTTAAGTCCATCGGGCTAAGCTTCCAGCGTTTGGCTGGGGTATCGAGGCGCTCTTGAAACCGCCGTTCTTGTTCTTCATCGCTGACCGAAAGCCAGTATTTTAAAAGCAAAATGCCCGATCGCACCAACATTCGTTCGAACTCGGGTACCGATCGGGCGAATTCTTGGTACTCTTCTTCGGTACAAAAACCCATGACTCGTTCCACACCGGCCCTGTTGTACCAACTGCGGTCAAAGACAACGATTTCTCCTCCGGCAGGAAGGTGATCGACATACCGTTGAAAATACCATTGAGTTTGTTCGCGTTCGGTGGGAGCCGGTAGGGCTGTTACACGAACGGAACGAGGATTAAGCGGCGCGGTTAAGGCTTTAATCGTGCCCCCCTTGCCGGCGGCGTCTCGCCCTTCGAAGATCACCAAGACTTTAAGCTTTTTGGCTTTTACCCACTCTTGAAACTTCACAAGTTCGGTGTTGTAAATCTCAAGCTGTTTTTCGTACTCTTTTTTGGGTACATCGTTCTGGGACATGACGCCTCCTTTTGCTAGCGCGAGAGAAGTTTAAGCGTTATAGGTCGAGGAGCTGACGTTGCCGCCTGTCCCCGTCCAGTTAGTATGAAAGAACTGGCCGCGCGGTTTGTCGGTTCGCTCATACGTATGAGCACCAAAATAGTCCCGGAGGGCTTGAAGCATATTGGCTGGTAGTCGGCCTGTACGGTAGCCATCAAAAAAGGCTAAGGCGGTACTCATGGCGGGGAGTGGTATACCCGCGCTAACCGAGGCGGCAATCACTCGACGCCAAGCGCCTTGGGCCCGAATAAGGATGGCTTTGAAGTAATCATCGAGCACTAGGCTGTCTAATTGGGGGTTAGTATCGAAGGCTTCTTTGATTTTTCCTAAAAAGACACTGCGAATGATACAGCCACCACGCCACATCAGAGCTATGGAACCGTAGTTGAGCTTCCAGCCGTATTCTTTGGCGGCTTCGCGCATCAGCATAAAGCCCTGAGCGTACGAAACCAGCTTTGAGGCGAGAAGGGCTTCTTTTAAGTCATTCAAAAATGCCTTTTTATCACCCGAGAAAGGGGTGAGGGGAGGGAGCGCCAGAACTTTCTCGGCGCGTACACGTTCTTCTTTAAGAGACGAAAGGGCCCGGGCAAAAACCGCCTCAGCGATTAGTGTTACCGGAACGCCCATGTCGAGAGCATCGACCGACGTCCATTTACCGGTACCTTTTTGGCCGGCGGCATCCAGAATCTTTTCGAGTAGAGGAGCCCCATCTGTGTCCTGGTAGCCGAAAATATCGGCGGCGATTTCAATGAGGTAGCTATTCAGTTCGCCTTTATTCCATTCCAGCAGGGCTTGCCGCATCTCTTGGTGAGAAAGCCCTAAATAGGATTTCATCAAATGATAGGCTTCGGCAATTAACTGCATATCGCCGTATTCAATGCCGTTATGAACCATCTTGACGTAATGCCCGGCACCAGTTTCGCCAACCCAATCACAGCAAGGTTCCCCTTGGTCGGTTTTTGCGGCGATAGCTTGAAAAATGGGCTTTACATGAGGCCAGGCCTCGGGGTTACCGCCCGGCATTAAACTGGGACCATGACGAGCCCCTTCCTCGCCTCCCGAGACACCAGTTCCGACAAACAAAATACCCTTTTCGGCAAGTGCCTTAGCTCTACGGTTTGTATCGGGGAAGTGGCTGTTACCGCCATCGATGAGAATATCGCCCTTTTCGAGGTAGGGAAGAACAAGCTCTATAAATTGGTCAACTACGTCACCGGCCTTCACCATGAGCATCACTTTTCGGGGCCGTTTTAGCGAGGCCATGAATTCTTCAATCGAGTGAGCCCCAATAAGTTCTGATCGACCTTTTCCGGCGTCATTCAAGAACTCGTCAACCTTGCTGACAGTGCGGTTAAAAACCGCAACGGTATATCCGTGATCACACATATTCAGGACAAGGTTTTGTCCCATGACGGCCAAACCGATCAGGCCGATGTCGGCGTTTTTTTGCATACTGCACTCCTCGTCAATAACTTAAGTATAGATGTCTTCTCAGGAAATGCCTACGCTGAATAATTGTCAAATACTAGACAATACAGGCCCTTGACGGTCAATAGTCGGATTATTATATTGAACTCACGTTCAATGAACGTAGGTTCAGTAAAATGCCAAAGAAAATTCCCGATCTTGAAGCCAAGATCCTCGAAGCCGCTCACCAGCTCTTTCTCAAGAACGGTTACCTTGCTGTCAGCATGAAACAGGTCGCCCTTGAAGCGGGGACAAGCGTGGGAAACCTCTACAACTACTTCAGAACCAAAAAAGATCTCTTTCTGGCCGGGCGAAAGTTGGGACTACAGTCCTTTCAAAAGGAACTGCTTGAAAGCTTACGCTCCGATGCTGATCCGTTTGAGGTCCTACGACGGCTTTTGACCAATCTGCTAGAGACTTTTGACAAGCTGGCAGGCTTGTGGGAAGACTTCATGGCCGAAGTATCCACGAGCTTGTCCCGAGAGAATGCCATTGCCCTTCACCGAGAATTGCAAAATGATTCTCGCCGGATGGTAGTAGACCACGTGGACGGGATCTTACGACGGGTAGCCCAACAGGTTCCACGGATACAGGTGCTGTTGGACTTTCCCGAGTACCGCTTTGCCAGTAGCCTCGTTTCGCTGGTGAAATTTCTGGTTCGTACCTACCCGGGTGAACTAGAAGAGAACCGCCGTTACCTGGAAGCAACCCTCGAGACGTTTTTTCGACCTTCAGAAACTTTTGCCAGTCAGCCCGGTCCCGCAGTAGCGGGCACGGGAAAGGAACATGTATGACCAAACTGTTTTTTACCGCGTTGTTTCTTGTCGCGGGTTTTTCCGCCTGGGCAGAACCGGCGCTCACTATTCAGCAAGCTGTACAGGATGCCCTCAATAATAACCTCGGCTTAAAGGCCGCGGATGTGGCCACACAAATCAAAAAGCGTGATCATACTCTTGCCTGGAACAAGTTTTACCCCTCGGTGTCAGTGAGCGGCGGGTATATGCGTCTGAATGACCCTATTGCTAGCGAACAGGCTGTAGGAATAATGCCGACGACACCTCCACAATTAGTCTGGCTCGTTCCCACCAATGACAACATCATCACGAGCTTCAAAGCCCAAATGGCCCTGTCTCCAGCGATGTTTTCCGCAGTGGATCAAACGCTCGTCGACTACAACAACGCCAAAATTTCGTTGGCAGAAGCTCGGCAGAACCTCACCACCGAAGTGAAAAAGCTATTTTACCAGCTTTTAGTTTTGCAGGAGACAATGAAAGTGACCGAAGCTGACTTGGCGAACGCCAAGGAACGCTACCGGCAAGCGCAGGTGAATTACAAAGCGGGGTTAGCACCTGAGCTGACTATGCTCCAGTCTCAGGTCGCTTACGAAAACCGCAAACCGGCATTGGACGACCTCAAAGTCAGTTATCAACAAGTACTTTTTGCCTTCGAGAACCTCTTGGGCCGTGATAGTGATCCCCACCTCCAATTATCAGGTTCGCTTAATGTTCCCACGAACTTGCCACCGCTCAACGCCCAAGAGTTAGCTGATAAGTTTATTGACCGGCGTTGGGATCTGCAGGCGGCCGAGGGTCAGGTAAAAGCGGCTGATGGCTACCGGAATATCGCTAGTGGTTCGTTATGGCCGTCGCTTATCCTGTCGTATAGTGCCGACCCGACGTTGAATGGCTACTTTTATCCCCAGTGGAATCAAAGTTCGAGCTGGCTTCAGCGGACGGGAAGTTTTACGGTCCTTTTAAATTGGGAATTAGATTCCTTGATTCCGACTTCACAAGCCGATAATCAGCGCCAAGACGCCGCCGATGGCGTGAAAGTTGCCAAACTACAGTTGGCGCAACTGGAGCAGACAGCCCGCTCTCAAGTCGTTACCGATGTTGCGCGACTTAACACCGCTGTGGTCGCCCTGAGTAGTCAGGAGGCCAATGTTGCCGTGGCTAAGAAGGCCTACCAACTTACGGATGAAGCGTACCAATCGGGCGCTAAAAGCTTTTTGGAAGTTCAGGATGCAGAATTGCAGTATGAAACCGCACAGCTGAATCTGTTGAACGAGAAAGACCGCTACATCACGGCTTTACTTGACCTAGAAACCGCATTGAACAGTACAAGAGAGGAAATCTATGGAAAATAAAGAGACCCAGGGAGCCCCAGCTCCCGCACACAAAAAGAGCAATGCGAGGTTTCTCGCGATTGTTATTGGCATTATTGTCGTTGGTGGGGGACTCACGGCCTGGTTGGCGTTGAACCCCACCGTTTCGACCGACAACGCTGCTGTGGACCGGGATAAAGTCACCGTGAGTTCAAAGATTATGGCGCACATCGTCAAAATCTATGTAAAAGAAGGGGAACTTGTTCCAGCCGGGAAGGTTCTTGTTCAGCTTGACGCAACGGACCTTCAAGCCCAAAAGACACAGGCAGAAGCTAACGTCGTCATTGCGAAAGAAGGTGCCTTGATGGCAAAGATTGACTTTGACCGAGCTAAGTCTGATTTTGACCGGGCCACTCGGCAGTATCAACATCAGATCATCTCGACGCAGGCCTTTGAACATGCTCAGACGGCCTATGACAACGCGCAGATTAATGCCACGTTGGCGCAAAAACGTATCGAGGTGGCACAAGGCCAACTGGATTACATCAACTCTATGCTGGCGTCAGCAACTATGACGGCACCATTTGATTCCGTCATTGCCAAAAAGTGGTTGCACTCTGGTGACTTGCTTCAGCCAGGCCAACCGGTTTTGACCGTTTACAATAGTCGGTATGCCTGGGTGACAGCCAACCTTGAAGAAACGAAAATTGCCAAGATCAAGATCGGTGACCCTGTCGATATTCATATTGATGCCTACCCCGGGATTACCTGGCACGGCAAGGTGTATGAAATTGGCGACAGTACAGGCAATCAATTCTCGTTGATTCCCGTCAATAATGCCGCCGGTAACTTTACCAAAGTAACGCAACGTATTCCTGTCAGAATTTCGATTGATGAAACAACCGACCTCCATAACACCAAGGCTAACCCGCTGTACCCGGGCATGTCCGCTGTCGTGGAAGTCAAACCCTAAAGGACGCCCTTATGGCTCATTCTCTTCGTCATAAAGCCATCGGTAAGATTCCCGCTTTTCATCACGAACACCCCTCCTACCGCTGGTGGGTTTTGGGCAACGTGTTGATTTCAACCTTCATGGCTGTTATTGAGTCGACCGTTGTCAACACGGCCCTTCCTAAAATGCAAGCCTCCTTTGGCACCAGCCTTGATATTATCGAGTGGGTACTGACAGCGTTTAACCTGACTTTTGCCGTTATTTTGCCGCTCTCGGGTTGGCTGGCGGACAAAATCGGTTATAAGCGAATCTTCTTTTTGGCACTGGCGCTGTTTACTACGGGATCATTTTTGTGCTCGTTGGCGTGGAACGAAAGCATTCTGATTATGTTTCGGGTTATTCAGGCAGCGGGGGGCGGAATGCTCCAGCCTGTCGGTATGGCGATTGTTCTGCGGGAGTTCCCGCCTAAGCAACGAGGGACCGCCCTAGGCTTCTATGGTATTGCCGCGGCCGCGTCCTTATCGATTGGCCCCAGCCTGGGGGGACTTCTTACTGATAACTTCGGATGGCAGAGCATTTTTTTGATCAACGTGCCCTTTGGCATCCTCGCGATGCTCGCAACAGTGTTGATTCAGAGGGAATACCGTAACCCACGGGTAGGCAATTTTGATCTTTGGGGGTTTGTGACCAGCGCCATATTTCTTATCAGCTTTCTGCTGGGCTTAGCCGACGGAAATGCCGGTTGGAATACGGGTGGCTGGACATCGCCGTTCATCATTACGTGTTTTGGTATTTCCGCAATCAGCTTGATCCTGTTTTTGTTGATTGAATATCGGGTTGAATCCCCGATGCTCAACTTGCGATTGTACGCTGAACGGAACTTTGGCTTGTCGAACCTTCTGATCTTTTTGATTGGCATGGTGCTGATGGGGTCGTCTTTCTTGTTTCCCGTTTACTTGCAGGGTAGCTTGGGCTATACAGCGCTTCAAGCCGGTTTGATCTTTTTGCCGCTGGGACTGATTCAAGGAATCATTTCACCGATCACAGGTATGATGTCGTCAAAAATCAACCCTAAGATCCCCGCGACAATTGGCATTGCCGCGGTCGCGGTCAGTTTTTTGATCAATACTTTGCTTTCGTTTGACCCCCCCGAATGGGTTATCATGCTTCCCATTATTCTTCGTGGTCTTGGGTTTGGCATGTTGTTCATTACCATCCAGGCCGTCTCGGTCAGCACCTTAGCCCACGATAAGATAGCCCAGGGGTCTAGTATGATCGCTTTAGCCCGGCAGATTGGGGCTGCCTTTGGCGTAGCCGTTGTCGGCACCATTACCAACACCAGACAAATCTTCCATCAAGCGGTTATAGGCGAGAACATGAATGCCTGGTCGCCAACCTTTCGTTCAACAGTGGGACCTTTGGCTTCGGCAATTCAACAGAATACAGGCGGCACGATGGCGCAATCCATGACGCTGGCTCAAACGTCGATTATCTCGCAAGCCGCCGGGCAGTCCTTTATCGATTCTATCAATGACGCATTCTGGTTGGTTACCGTTTTAATAGCTTTGCTGGTGATTCCCGTTCTGCTGCTAAAGATTAAAAAGCGTGTTCAGCATGCTCCAGATGCTGGCAAGCCGGAACCTGTTGCGATGATGGAATAGAAAAGGTTTTTTGAGAATTTACAGTTGAAGATAAGGAAAGAAACGGGTATCTACGGTCAAAATATGTCCTATTAAAAGTTCGGACATTAAAAAGGTGTATGCCTCAAGGGGGCCTAATTGCCCCGATTTTAGGCCCTGAATCACCTCGTCTGACTTGAGCAAAAGGCGTCGGTGTGCCTCGGCATGCTGAGGCAGTTCGGGGTAGGCTTTGACGCGCATAATCCCTTCTTCGTGTTGAAAGTGCAATTTTATTTCTTGCGTAATTTGTTCTAAAAGGTGAGCGATCTGCCCTTGTGTCCCGTCTTGAGCCGCTAGAGTTCGAATGACGTCAGCGTTGGCAATTAACTGGCGATGTTCCTCGTCGATGACTGCATTGCCTGAGTTCCATTCACTGTGCCATTGAATAGTATTTTCCAGCCAAGACGATCGGGGCGGATTATCGAGCGCAACGCGGTTTCGCCCGCGATTCTTAGCCAAATACAACGCTTTGTCAGCTCGTTCCAGCCACAAAGGCAGGTCTTCTTGACGTTCCCATAGAGCTACCCCTAGGCTAACGGTGAGGGGGCGTTGGCAAGAACTCACGATGCTTTCTACCCGACGTCGGATCTTTTCGGCAAGATTTTGAGCTCCGGTTTGAGGTGTCTCGGGGGCAATGACAAAGAACTCTTCACCTCCCCACCGAAAGAGTTGATCTGTTGACCGCAACGACGACGATATGGCGGCACAAACCTCTTTGAGAACCTCATCACCGCTCAGGTGACCTAACTCGTCGTTGATCACCTTGAAATGGTCGATATCAATCAGAATTCCACAAAGGGGCGAGTCATAGCGTTCGGCCCGTTTGATCTCGTACAGGGCTCGGTCTTCGAGCGCTCTGCGATTGCTAATTCCGGTGAGCGCGTCGGTCGTCGCATTCTTGGCCATCTGAACGTGCGAACGCCTTAGTTCCAAGTACAGGGCATCTGCGTCGGCAATTAAGAGAATACCGCCCCACAACATCGTTAGAATCAGGATGAGCGTAGCTGAAAACTCGCTAAAGGGATTGTAAGTCGAAGATAAACCTAAAAACCCAACTGCCTGGCTGATTCTGATGGCATGAAATAAAATCGTGGCACCTACAAGAATTCGCACCGCAACGACAATGCTCGTTGAAACGGGCCGTTGACGAAGTCGTAAATCTCTTAACACCCCAAGCATGACCAAGATGATCCCGCCTGACATGGCAGTCACGCGCCAAACCAGGTTTTGTAGTAGGATACCGGCGATCAAAGCTACCGTGGCTACTGCTAAAAGAACGGTATAGCGGACAATCCACGACCGTCCCAGACCTGCCCAAGACCGCAAGCCCCAAGACATTGCGATATGAAAAAAAAAGATCAAAACGTTGGCGACAAGTAACCCTAACCACACGGGGAGGCCGGCCTGGTCCGTTAACAACATAAAGCCAAGGGTGCCCGCACCAAAACCCAGGGCAAATAAAATTAGGTGAAACTCACGTTTCGAACAGGCCTCGAGGATAAACAAGATAAAAAAAACCGCCAGGCTGAGCGAGGCAGCCAAAACCATACTCAAGGCCATGATGACTAACTCTAGGTTACTCCCATTTAAAAAGCCATGCGGCAATGGCTAAAAAGACGACGGTCATCAGCGCGAGGGCACCAAGGTCCGGGGCTACTTGAAGTAGTCCAGCGCCGTTGAGCATGATTTGACGTTCCGCATGAATAAGGTGGGTCAAGGGAAAGATTTCTGCCGCGGCACGAACGGGGGCGGGAGCTCCCTCTAACGAGAAAAAGACACCAGAAAACACGATCATGGGAAAAGTCAGGAGGTTCATCAGGCCGTTGGCTAATTCCTCACTGCGAAAGCGAGCGGCAAAAACCAATCCCAGCGAAATCAGGCAGACAATGCCCAAAACGGTCACGAGCAAAAGGTCGAAGTAACTGCCGTTCATGGTGAAATGTAGAAAGAAATCGGTGCCGGCATAGACCACGACAACGGTGCCCAGAACAATGACTAAACGGCTGACGGCTTGGGCGACTAAAAAGGTTAGGGCTGAAACAGGGGTGGCTTTCAATCGTTTGAGAACACCATTTTTACGGTAACGAACCAGTACATACCCCACCCCAAACAGACAACTGAAGAGCATATTCATCGAGATGACGCCGGGTACAGCCCAGTCAACATACCGAATGGGCTTACCTGTGACGGCTCCCTTTGCCCAGAGTGATAACGCTGGTGTCGATGGGTTCATCGAGCTTGCGGCGAGCTTCAATTCATCAGCCAGCAAACGCTCGGCCAAAATGCTTTTTCCCGACTCGGCGTTCATCCAGTACCGATGCTGGGCGGGTGCCACGGCTAAATCCAGCTGATGCTGCCGTAGCTTTTTGAGGGCTTCGGCCTCTTGGTCGGCGGGGTAGGGTACTTGTTGGAACTGCGGGCTCGACAAAATAGCAGGGATTCCGGTGGTTGGCCCGATGACACCGATTTTAAACACCTTTTCATCGGGCTGACCAAAGGCAAGGGCAAACCCGGCCACTAGCACAATAGGGAATAAGAGGTTCCAAAAGAAGGTTCCTCGGTCACGAAGAAATTCCATGGAACGAGCGCGAAAGATAGCGAGAAATTGACGGATCATGGGCATTCTCCCTTCAGGATCGTAAAAATTTGCCTGTCAGTTTGAGGAACAAGTCCTCAAGATCGGGTTTGTGCACCGAGAGGCGGGTCAAATCGATTTTGGCTTCTAATAAACTGCGGATGGTACCATCTAAGTCCGAGGTTTCGATTTCGACGTGACCTGCACGAATTTCTAAGTCATGACAGCAGGTCAGCTTTTGCAAATCGGAAGGGTTGGCTACTGCTTCTTCGGGAATGGTGACCAAGGCCCCTGCGAAGTGCTGTCGTAACAGCTGGGTGGGGGTGTCCCTCTCCAGAATAACGCCGTGATCCATAATGGCGATTTCGTCGCACAGCAGTTCGGCCTCATCCATATAGTGGGTGGTCAACAAGATGGTGGTTCCCTCGGCTTTGATACGGTTAACGAGGTCCCAAAAGTGGCGGCGAGCCTGAGGGTCAAGGCCGGTGGTCGGTTCGTCCAGAAAGACCAACTCAGGACGGGGAATCACTGCCAAAGCCAACAGCATCCGTTGCCGTTGGCCGCCCGAGAGCTTCTGGTTATCACGGTTGAGAATATCGGAAAGACTACACAGCTCAATCACCTCGGCCAGGGGGCGTGGATTCGGGTAAAAGGCTGAAAATAATTCTATCGTTTCTTTTACTGTGATGAACTCGGGTAAGGCGGTAGATTGAAACTGAATACCCACCTTTTCACGGAACTTGGGGCCAATGGGCTGGCCCTCGAATAAAACCTGACCCGACGACGGAGACAGTATCCCCTCCATCATTTCAATGGTGGTCGTCTTACCAGCACCGTTGGGCCCCAACAAGCCAAAACAGATCCCTTGGGGGATGCCAAACGAAAGGTTGTCCACAGCCGTTAGCGAACCGTACACTTTGCTCAGATTTTCGACACGGAGGATATCCATGACCAAGATAATCGACAAAGTTGCTCAGGAAGTCAACGACCGGGATAAACCTAAACCAGTCAAACCTCCGATAGGCTTCGGGCTTGCGCAGTTAAACGCTGAGACACCAGTTGAAGGCGTTTGTCTTCAGGAAGGTCCTCTTTCCACGCTTGGGAAAGTGTGCGGACAAAGGCGCTCCCGACGACAACCGCATGAGCGCGCGGGGCTAAGGCCCGAACTTGATCTGGGCTATCGATGCCAAACCCGGCTAGAACCTTTGTCTGTGCATGTAACCCAGACAAGAAGAACTCGAGGTCGGGAGTGAGCGTGGTGTGAACCCCGGTGATCCCTGTACGGATGGCGGTGTACACCCATTCAGGCTTTAAGGCCAATAACTCCTTGAGCCTGGTAGGGGAAACTGTAGGGACAATGACCGGAACGATGGGCACCCCCGCCGCACGACCGGCTTCGAACAACCCCTCATCGGCGCCGGGGATCAAGTCAGGGATAATCAAACCAACGCCTTGGCGCGCTGCCTCAGCCACAAACGCCTCGACACCCCGCGCGACGACAATACTGGCATAGCTCATAACAAACACCCGAATGCTAGGAAACTCTTGGCGAAATCCCGAAACAAGCTCCCAGCCCTTGGCAACCTTGAAGCCCGCCTCTAGTGCCTGGGTACACGCGGCTTGGATGGCTGGGCCGTCGGCGCTGGGGTCTGAAAACGGAAACTGCACTTCCAGATAGGTCGCACCGCCGCGTGCCAGGGCTCGTGCCGCCTCTTGGCTGGCTTTCTGATTGGGATAACCAGCAACCAAATGGGCCATCAGGTTAACTTTCATGGCGTTGTACCTCGTCTTTGAGAAACTGGAACCAGGGTTCTGGGTTGATGTATTTGGCGCTGATAAAGATGTCCTTATCGCCCCGGCCGGACATGTTGACGATGAGCGCCTGATCGCGGGGGAGCGTCGGTGCTAGTTTGAGGGCGACTGCCCCGGCGTGAGCAGATTCAAGCGCAAAAACTACCCCTTCGTGGCGTGCAAAAAACTTCACGGCGTCTAAGACTTCGGTGTCACTGGCCGAGGTGAACTCGATACGCCCGGTTTGCCCCAATGCGGCCAACTGAGGACCAATACCGGCATAGTCGAGACCGGCCGATACCGAGTGGGTGTCCATGACTTGTCCATCATCGTCCAAAAGGAAAAAGCTCTTGTAGCCTTGGACAATTCCTGGGCGCCCCTCGCCGCTCATCCGAACGGCGTTCTGGCCGTGTCCTGGGCCACGTCCTCCGGCTTCGACACCGATTAACCGGGGCCGAGGTTTGTCCAGGAAAGGTTCAAAAAAGCCAATCGAGTTGGAACCACCACCCACACAGGCGATCATTGCGGCGACGTTAAGGTCTTGGGTTTGCTGGGCGACTTCGCGGCCGATTACAGCCTGAAATTCGCGCACCATGTCAGGAAATGGTGACGGGCCTAGGGCACTGCCTAGTAGGTAGTGGGTGTCAGGAAAGCTCCCTGACCAATCGCGAAGGGCCTCGTTGACCGCATCCTTGAGGGTTTGAGAGCCGCTTTTGACGCTAACGACCTCGGCTCCATAGAGTTCCATCAAAAAGACATTGGGGCGTTGGCGACGAATGTCAACTTCGCCCATATAAATGCGGCAGGGTAAACCAAACTTGGCGCAAACGGCCGCGGTAGCAACACCGTGTTGTCCGGCGCCAGTTTCGGCAATGATGCGGGTCTTGCCCATGCGGCGGGCTAAAAGTACCTGCCCCACGGCATTATTGATTTTATGTGCCCCGGTGTTGGCAAGTCCTTCGAGCTTGATATAGATCTGAGCTCCCCCCAAAAGCTTTGAGGCATTCCTTGCCGGGAGGAGCGGGGTTGGGCGGCCAATATATTCTTTTTGAATTTGGGCCAACTCATTCAAAAAGTTCGGGTCGCCCATCGCCGTGATAAAGGCGTTTTCTAGCTCTTCGAGCGGGGCGCGAAGAACCTCGGCGACAAAACGTCCTCCGAACTGTCCAAAAAAATCGTTAAACACAGGCATGGTCGATCTCCTGAAAATACTGACGAAGTTTGACGGGGTCCTTATGACCGGGGGTTGCCTCTAAGCGGCTGGAGGCATCGACGAGTTCTGGTTTCCACGTGGCTAGCACATGAGCAATGTTGTCAGGTCCTAAACCACCAGCCAGCCAAAGCGGACGGGGCCCTAGGGCCGCAAGAACATCGTCGGGAATCCTCTGGCCGGTACCACCGGTCAGGATGCGGCCTTCGGAATCCTTGGCAAAGGCATCAGCGAGAAGTCGCGGGGCAACCCCGTTAAGGTAAAGGGAAAAGGCGGCAGGAGTGTCGGCTCCCACAGCTTTGTACGCCCGTTGGGCCCAGGCATCGACCAACTCGGGGGTTTCGTGGCCATGAAACTGAACGGCATCGATAACACCCTCCTCGAGAAGATCTGAAATCTCCTCGGGCAGGGGGTCGTTCGGACCAAGAGCAACAACACCAACTTTAAGAGCCCGCGTCATCAGAGTACGTACAAACCCGGGTTCCACCCGCCGGGGCGAGGGCGCAAAAATAAAGCCTAGGACATCGGCCCCTAGCTCATCAGCCAGTTCTACGTCCTCGCGGTGCGCCAGACCGCAAATTTTTACCAACGGGCGTCCGGGTCGGGCACGCTCATACAGCCGTGACCAAAACGAGGGCTTATCGGCGGGGTGGTGTGCCCACGGCGGAGAAAAGGTCTTGACCAGCTGACTAGCCAGTCGAGGTTCGCGAACCGCGCCCTCTCCTACTAAGATTCCTTGAAAACCCGCCTCAGCACACCAGGCGGCTTCTTCGGGACGAAATATCCCCGACTCAAAAACCAGTTTTGTTGTCCAGTCGACGTGAGGTCGAACCTTGAGGGGGATGGCGCGATCGAGAGTGAAGTCTCCTAAGTTGCGGCAGTTGATCCCAGTAAAGCTTGGCTTTAACGGTCGGGCTCGTGCGATGTCCTGTTCATCATGAACTTCAACAAACACCGCCAGACCTAACTGCTCGGCATAGTGTTTTAAGTCAGCCAGGTCCTTGGCGGTCAATAGCGAGGCAATCAGCAAGACGGCATCAGCGCCCGCCCGGTACGACACCTCAAGGTCTTCACGGTCCGTTAAAAAGTCCTTGCGCAGAATGGAAGTTTGGGGAAACGCCGCTTTGACATCGATCAGGTCTTGCAAGGATCCCGAGAAATAGTCTTCTTCGGTAAGAACTGAGATCGTTTGAATTCCCGCTTCGACATAGTGCCGGGCTTGGGTAACGGCATTTAACCCCGAGTGAATGTCCCCCCGGCTGGGACTTCGGCGTTTGACTTCGCAGATCACAAAGGGTGAGCGTCCAAAAGGAACGAGCGGAACGGTACGAGCCGCTGGCACCGCGTGACCAAAGGTGTGTCCCTCGCGAGAAATACGGTCCAACCGCTTAGCGACAATATCGCGTTTGATGTCCGTCACGCCGTTCCTCCTTGAACAAAGCTTACGTTAGCTGCTTACCGCATTCTCAAGCTAGCTTACAGCATCCAAACTCGGGTCATTCCCGAGTAGTCGTTATCGATACCCCATTCGTCGAGAATCTGACTCAACGCTCCTCGGTGGTGGGTCTGGTGATTCAAAAGGTGCAAAATAAGGCCGACCCACGGAGCTGTGACACTTTTGCCTTGAAAGTTGGTGTAGGTAAAATTTTCGTCGAGACGACTTTCAGGGATTTCGGCTACAAAGAGTTTCCACGCTTGATCTAGCTTGTGGCGCAGGGCAACGTACTCGTCCCAAGTATTGAACAGAATCTTTCCAATACCGGTTTCGGGCAGGTCAGCGGTCAGGGGTTTCAAGCTGGGTGCTAAGCCATTGTCGCCAAAGCGGCGAAGCCAAGCTAAATCTGATGACGCAATGTGGTTCAAAATTCCCTTGGCAGATTTAAAAAAGGAACCCACAGGGGTTTCCCAGCGCGGTGAGGCCCCTGTCGATAATGGGGCCAAGATTTTTTCGACATCGCGGTTGACTTGTTCATTGTAATCAACCCATTTTTTGAGAATCGCTAAAGCGGTCATACGTCCTCCTTCAGACTATACGATTAAAATACGTCGCTCTATTCTGAAAAGGCCAGTGTTGCGGCGCGAACCTGGGCGATTTTTGCGGCCACTCGGCCGTCGGCAAAAGCAGAAGCCGCTTGATGGTAGCCTTCTTCAACGGTTTGAGCCAGACCAGCGAGGTGAAGAGCCGCCCCGGCATTAAAGCAGACAGCCTCGCGTAACGCAGGGCGACCACCACCGTGAGCTATTTCGAGAGCCATTTCGGCGTTCTCGGTGGCCGTGCCGCCTCGTAAATCGGCGAGTTTTCGGCCTTGGATACCGACCGACAGCGGGTCCAAAACAGTCTCGACGAGCTCTTCGCCACGAAATCGCCAGGTTTTTGTGACAGCACCCACCGAGATTTCATCTAACCCGTCGGTACCAAAGACGATCAGGGCGTCCTCGACTCCCAAGATTCGGGCTGCTCGGGCGATCAGGGGGCCCAGGTTTTCTTCGTATACACCAATCAGTTGCCGGTTGGCGCCTGCGGGGTTCACTAGGGGCCCCAAGAGGTTCATGATGGTTTTCACGCCGAGTTCTTTGCGAACAGGACTAGCGAATTTCATGGCACCGTGGTAGACGGGAGCAAACAAAAACGTAAAGCCGGTCTTTTCAAGAACTTGAGCGGCCTGTTCGGGTTTCAGATCGATCTTGAACCCTAAAGCGCCATAAAAGTCCGCCGCTCCGGAACGGGAGCTCACCGCCCTATTGCCGTGCTTGGCCACTTGCGCTCCGCAGGCGGCGGCAGTCAAAGCCGCCATCGAGGAAATGTTGAAGGTCCCCTGCTCGTCGCCTCCCGTTCCTACGATGTCGAGGTAGGTTCCCGCTACCGAGGTAGGAAAGGGTGTCCGTTTGCGTTGTAAAACAGCGGCACACCCGGCGACTTCTTCGGGGTGAATCCCTTTTAAACTGAGGCCTACAAAAATGGCGGCAATTTGGGCTGGGCTGAGGTTGCCTTCGGTGAGCTCTTCCATAAACGATTCCGCTTCGGCCTGGCTCAGGTCTTTTTTTGCCATAACCTTGCGGACCAGAGGTTGGAACTCAAAGCTTTCTCGCCGGTAATTGAGAAAGTTTTTCAAAAGACGCTTTCCGTGTTCACTGGCGATCGATTCGGGGTGAAACTGCACCCCCTCAATGGGGAAGTTCTTGTGTCGAACACCCATGATTTCACCGTCGGGACTCGTGGCGGTCACCTCGAGCGTATCGGGTAAGGTCTCACGGTCGATGACGAGGCTATGGTAGCGCGTAAAAACCGAAGGGGTGGGAATTGAACGAAACAGGCCTTTCCCGTCGACCGTGATGGGCTGGGTTTTACCGTGAACAATCTCTTTGGCCCCGATGATCTTGGCGCCAAAGGCATAGCCGATGGCTTGGTGGCCCAGGCAGATCCCTAGCAGGGGAACTGATCCAGCGAACGCCCGAATGACGTCAATCATGCATCCGGCTTCCTCGGGGCGTCCTGGTCCAGGTGACAGAATAATCGCCTTGGGGTTCAACCGACGAATGTCCTCAACACTGGTTTGGTCATTACGGACTACCTGGACTTCTTCGTCAGTAATCTCGCAGAGGTATTGGTAGATGTTGTAGGTGAACGAATCATAGTTATCCAGCAATAGAATCATTTTACACCTCCAGCCCCAGGCTTCGCGCCAGGGCTCGCATTTTCTCGTTGGTTTCTTCGAGCTCTCGTTCCGGCTGAGAGTCAAACACCACACCGGCACCTGCCTGTAAGATCATGGTGTCGCCCTTTTTGAGAGCACTGCGGATGGCGATACAGGTGTCGAGGTTGCCGTTGGGCGACAGATGCCCGACTACACCGGCATAAAAACGACGGGGTTCGGGTTCTAGTCCGTCAAGGATCTCGATGGCCCGAATTTTTGGGGCCCCCGAAACGGTACCGGCCGGAAACGAGGCGCGCAGGGCATCGATACCCAATTGCCCCTCTGCTAAGCGGCCCTGCACGTTACTTACCATGTGCATCACATGGCTGTAGCGTTCCACGGTGTACGACTCGGTAACCTCAACACTACCCGGCTGACAAAGTCGACCCAGGTCATTGCGGGCCAGATCGACTAACATGAGGTGCTCGGCACGCTCTTTGGTGTCGGCTAAAAGCTCCGCTTCGAGCTCGCGGTCTTCGAGTGGTGTTTTTCCGCGTCGCCGTGTACCCGCAATGGGGCGGATTTCGGCAAGCCCATCTTTGACTTTGACATGAACTTCTGGCGAGGCTCCAAAGAGTTGATAATCGCCAAAATCGAGATAAAACAGGTACGGTGAGGGGTTTGTTGAGCGCAAGCGGCGGTAGGCTTCTAACGCCGGCATGGTGGTCTTAACACGAATACGGCGACTGGGTACCGCCTGAAGCAGGTCACCCGCTACAATGTGACGGCGGACTTCTTCAACATTGTGGCGAAAGGTAGCATCGGCGTCGTAAGCCTGGGGCAAAATTTCTGCCGGGTAGTTTTGACCCGAGTCGTCGAGGGCTGACCAATCGCCGTCTTGAATTTGAGCCTCGATGTCGGTAAGTGCCTGTTCCAGATCAATCTGACTTTCTTTGTAATTTAACCCAACCAAGTAGATCAAATCAGTGTAATGATCATAGATTAAAAAAACATGTCCAAAAAGGAATACAGCATCGGGAAGGTGCAGATCGTCTTTTTTTTTCGTTACCTTGATCGTGTCACAAAAGCGGCAGAACTCGTAGGAAAGATAACCCACACCCCCAGCCGGAAACGGAAAATCTTGGGCAGGGTCGGCGTGCTGACGGGCAAAGTACATCAGAACATCGAGAATGTCACGGTAGGGGGCTTTGATGCGAAACTTTCGACCGTCTTTGTGCAGACGGACCGTCGTTCCTTCTTGGCTAACCCGAAAGGCTTCTTTGAGCATGAGGACGCTGTAGCGTTCTCGACCTTTTTTATAGCTGGAAGACTCCAGCACGACTTTGGCGCTTAGCTTGACGGCCAAACTGTAGGGGGTAAAGCGTTCACCGCTGAGGATGCGGACCAAGGTTTCCAACGGAAGACTCCTTACTGTTTCTATTGACAGAAACGATAGGTATACCCTAACAAACCTCCCCATAAGTGTCAACACCTTTGGTTTGCGAGGCGCCATTCTTGCGTCAGCCTTCGGGCTCGTGGTACGGTTACCTCCGGGTATTCTCCGGATACCCGGGGAGAAATCATGATTTTACGTAGGAAAGCGGTGTGGCTTTTGGCTGGACTTTTGGCCTTGGTCCCCGGTTCTTTCGTTCAAGGAGAATCCGTGGCATCGTTTGAAAAGTACGGTGATGGCGTTTACGCTGTCATTTCGACAATTAAAGGCGACATCGTCTTGTCGCTCTATTATAAACAGACACCGTTGACCGTGACCAACTTTGTCGGTCTGGCCGAAGGTACCTTAAACCGGCAAAACCCGGGTCAGCCTTTTTATGACGGGCTGTACTTTCACCGGGTCATTCCCCACTTCATGATTCAAGGGGGGGACCCCTTAGGTAACGGTACCGGCGGACCAGGGTACCAGTTTGCGGACGAGATTGTTCCCAGTCTCAAGTTTGACGGTCCCGGCGTGTTGGCCATGGCGAATGCCGGCCCTAATACGAATGGCAGTCAGTTTTTTATCACCCATGAAGCGACCCCGTGGCTGAACGGTAAGCACACCATCTTTGGCCATGTCGTCGAAGGTCAGGATGTCGTGGACGCCATTTCGCAAGGCGACGAAATTATTTCGATTAAGATTGTGAGGGTAGGGGCCGAGGCCGACCAGTTTCATCCCACTCAGGCAAGCTTTGATGCACTAGAAAAGGCTCAGCTGGCCAAGAATGAAGTTGCTGAAAAAGCCCAAGCGAATGCCGAAGTTGAACTGTTAGATAAGTTGTCCAAGGGCGCTCAG
Source organism: Spirochaetales bacterium (assembly GCA_013044245.1). GTDB lineage: Bacteria > Spirochaetota > Spirochaetia > JABEVK01 > JABEVK01 > JABEVK01. The sequence continues at coordinate 25,736 of JABEVK010000047.1, forward strand.
GTGACCCCCAGCGGCCTGAGATACTTTGTTGACCGCGAGGGCACGGGGCCTAAGCCCAAAAAGGGCCAAATTGTCGTTGCCAACTACGAAGGTCGCTTTCTCAACGGGCGGGTCTTTGACAGTTCTTACCAACGCGGCGAGCCCATTGAGTTCCCCGTCGGTCAGGGTAGGGTGATCCCCGGTTGGGATGAAGCCCTTATGGATATGAAAGTGGGTGAAAAGCGCACGCTGATTATTCCTCCTCAGCTAGGCTATGGTAGCCGCGGAGTGGGCCCAATTCCTCCGAACTCGTGGCTCGTGTTTGACGTAGAACTCTTAGCAATCAAATAAAAAAAGCCGGCGGGCAAACCCGTCGGCGTTAAAAACGGAGAGAGGGGGATTCGAACCCCCGGTACTGTTACGTACGCCGGTTTTCGAGACCGGTACCTTAAACCACTCAGACATCTCTCCGAGGTCGGGGCCATTATAGGGAAAATGGGGGGCTTTGAAAAGAGTCTCCGCGCCATAGAAGATCTTTTTTCAAGAGCTTTTCGTACTGGCGTTTTTTCACTATAATCCCCCGCATGTTCATCAAATTGCGCACAGCCCTAGCTTTAGGGCTCATAGCCCTAAGTGCGGCCCCCTTGATGGCCGCTCCGAAAGCCCTGGTTAAGGGCTTAACTTATGCCACAGCCTTCGAAGTTCTTCCTCACGATCAGTTCCTGATTGCCGAAAAGAGCGGGTTAATTCTCATGGCTTCAGCCAATGGAACCACTCACGTTTGGGCGGATTTGACCTCCACTACCGATAGCGTTGGCGATGCCGGCCTTTTGGGCTTGGCTTTAGACCCTCACTATGCCCAGAACGGCTACGTTTACGTCAGTCAGACAGCACAGATTGACGGAAAAAAATCCTTTCGGCTCATCCGCATGGTTAGCCAACAAGGTCATGGCGTTCTTGACAAGGTTTTATGGGGTGGCCTACCCGCCGCCGAAAAAGAGCCTGGTGGTATTGTCCGCTTCGGCCCCGATGGTTGTTTGTACTGGGGGGTAGGAACCGGTGGGGATTCTGACGCCGCTCAGGACCCAAAATCCCTTAAAGGCGATTTGTTTCGGCTTAATCCCGATGGAACGATTCCCTCGGATAACCCGATTCCAGGCTCGCCGGTTTGGTCTTGGGGCTTTCGAGACCCGCGGGGAATGGCGTGGAATAGTGACAACGGGCACATGTACGGTTTGGACCGGGGTCCCAAGGTTGTCGACGGGACCATGGATGAATTGAATCTTCTTGAACCGGATAAAAACTACGGCTGGCCGGTGATCCGCGGGGCCGAAGAACAGTACGGGATGGTAACGTCTGTCATTCACTGCAACTCGGGACACGCCTGGTTACCCGGTGGGGCAACCTTTGTTTCGGGAGGGGCCTGGAACGATTCTTTATTATTTGCCGGTGCCGGTGAGGGGATTTTGTATCGCTTGGTCTTCGACCGGCGCTACCCCCGTAAAATTGACTTCTATCAAGAATTGATCAACGGTGAGCTAGGACCTTTAACGGATGTACGCCAAGGTGAGCATCACGAAATCTACATCCTTTCCCGAACCGGTTTGTACCGACTTCGGGAAGGAGATGACTCGTAGAGGCTTAGTTTAGGAACCGCAGCCGCAACCACCAGAACCACAGCCGCAACCGCCGGTGGAACAGCTTTCACCGGTTTCTTCGGCTCCGCAGTCACACCCACCGGAGCCACAGTCGCAACCACCAGAACCACAGCCGCACGAGGAAGCTGGGGCTTCGTCACCAATGGACAAAATGGTGCAGTTGAACTGAAGGTCTACCCCGGCTAAGGGGTGGTTGGCGTCCAGGGTGACTTTGTCACCTTCAACCTCCGCAATAACGGCGGTACGCCATTGCCCACCGATCTGCGCTTCGAGGCGGTACCCAACTTTGGGGGGCATCGAAAGTCCCAGTTCGGCTGTTGGCACAACAGCAACCAGGGTTTCATCCCGCAAACCGTACGCCTCGGCGGCAGGAACGATAAAGGATTGAGGTTCGCCCAGTGGTTTGCCTTGTAAACGAGCGTCCAAACCGGGGAGAATGTCTCCTGAGCCCGCACAGAAGGTCAAAGGGCCTTGGCGGTCTGAAGTTCCCAGAAGGAAACCTTCAGGGGTGGAAAAATCGTACGCGATGGTCACGTACTTGTTCTCGGTGACTGTCATAATACCATTATTATAGCAAACTTCATACGAAATGTAAGGTATCAGCCCGGTTTTTTTGCGACCACGAGGTATGGCAAACAGCGAAAACGCTGGGCAAAGTCGATACCATAGCCCGCAACAAACACGTCTTCGATATCAAACCCGCAGTAATCAACACTCAAAGCCACCTGTCGACGGCTCGGTTTGTTGAGGAGAGTGCAGATTTTGAGACTGGCGGGTTGCCGTTCTGCCAACAGGCCACAGATCTTTTGCAAGGTAAACCCGGTATCGATGATGTCCTCAACGATCAGGACATCCTGACCCTGGATCGAAGCGGTAAGATCCTGAAGAATTTTAACTTCGGTGGCTTCCTGGCCGTTGCCATAGGAGGAAACCAGCATAAAGTCAACTTCGCAATCAAGCGTCAATTCCCGGGCCAAATCGGCCAAAAACATGAAGGACCCCTTGAGTAACCCCACGAGAAGTGGGCGCTTGCCTTGGTAATCGGCGCTAATCTGCCGAGCCAGCTCGCTCACCTTAGCGTGTAGAGTCGTCTCTGAGATGAGGAGGCGCTCGACGCCGGGGAGAATGTACTCTGCGGGGGGCATAGGGGCTCCTTAGTACGAGGCTGGGGTGATGTCTTGAATGATACCGTGCTTTTCTTGGGAATTAAGATTATTCCCCAGCAGGGCCAAGTAGAAATGGTTGTTTTCAAAGGTTGTTAAAAGCGGGTGACCTTGAGCATTTTGAATACTAAAGTAGTCGCCGGTGAAGTTTTGCCCCGCTGTCTGCCAAAATACTGCCAAAGGGCGAGACGGAAGGGGGGCAAACTCTGCCGGTTGGTTGGGGGGGACATTCTGCAAATATGCCTTGATATTTTTGTTGAAATCAGGGGCGACCTCAACTTCGGCCAGGGTGCCGGTTGTTACATTAATAAACGAAAGTTTGGGCAGGGGGCTGTTGTCGCGGTGTACAGTCATGAGTGCGGGGTGCCCTTGGGGGTCAACGACGGCGGCGTAGGTATCACGGTTTGAAAGTTTCAGGGTGTAAGACAAGCCTGATTGGTCGGTCCACAAAACGGGCGGTTGGCCAGGCGAAAGCACCCTAAGGCTAACTTCGCGGGTAACGTTAATGGGGATCATGGGGTGCACATCATTGGTTCCTAAGGATTGAAACTGGGCAACCGTGTGTCCGTCTTCGGTAATTTGAATGTCTACTGGCTGGGGTGAAAGGTTCACGGCAAACACTAAGGGCTTCTGACCGGCAGTAAATACCCCGCACGCAGGGACAATCAGGATGAGCGCGGTCAAACAACCGGTCACCAGCACGCGCCTAAGCAAAATCACAGCCTTAGGCTTATCATACGGGGCCTTTCTCAGCAAGCGTTTTGTCACAGGATCTGCCGTAAAAAGGCCTCGAGGTTTTCACTGTCTAAAAGGCTGGAACGGCCCAGCTTCATACTGCGAACCACATCGGCAGCCAGGATGATTTGGGTATCGACAATACCGTAATCGGCAAGTCGGAGCGGGAGCTTGTAGGTGTTAAGGAATTTGCGCACGTCCTGGGCCAACTTGGGGCCTAGGGCAGAAGCCGGGCCGTCCCACTGCTCTGCCTGAAAAGCACGAGCAAGGCGTAGGGTCTTTTCGGGGGCACGACTGGCCAGCTGTTCTAAGAAGGGTGCGAGAAAGAGACTCCCGAAGGCTGTCGGTGTAGTTTCGAGTAAACTACTTAAGACAAACGCCAAAGTAAGACCCGCTCCCCTAGGAATCAACCCCAGGGCCAAGGCGATGTTAAAGCCGGCCGCAACGGCGGCGTGGCGGTTTTCGACATTGGCAGGACTTTCATATATCTTAGCCATCCGTTGCCATAGCTCTTCGATCGCCCCCAAGAGGAGGCTTTCTTCAGTTAAACCGCACGAATCTTGATAAAATGCTTCGACGGCAAAAAAGAGGGTTTCTAACATGCCGCTAATAGACGATGCCGGTGTTTGGCCTGTCGCCATGTGCGGGTCAAGAAAGATGCGGTGGTGCCAGTCTTCGGGGAGTGTCTCGAACCGTAAGTCCGACGGATGTCCCGAGCCGACAAAAGCTTCACGACGAAGCAACAGGGGAAAGCAAACGCTGACTGGTACCTCGATCAGCGCTGGGGGTTTTTGGGCATGAGAGCGCCAGACAGCCGTGCGACCCAGCGAAAGCAAGGTATTGCTACCCAGGGTGACAACAACGTCAGCGCGGCTGGCCCTCATGACGCTGGCTGCTTCTTCGATAAAGCTGTCAGCAGATTGGGTTGAGTTTTTTATTAACAGGATGTAAGGAACCGCAGCACGCTCTAAGGCCTGCGAAATGATAGAGAGCTCTTTGGAATCTTCCCATGCACCTTCGGTGGTTAACAGGGCTCGGGCTCCGTCCTCTTTGGCCGCAAGCCCAACATTTAAACTAACGCCCTGACCAAGTTTTACCTTTTGGGGAAAGAAAAAATCCATGGGGAGAAGTCGCTACGACGCGGTTTACAAACCGAAGGACTTAAGCAGACCGTCAGCCGTGCCTTCGAGTACCGTTTGCTCGAAATAGTTGGGGTTTTCTAGCTTGCGGCGCACTTCAGCAATGCGGTCTTCGCGCACTTCAGGGGACGAACGAACCGCTTCACGGGCGGCCAATAATTCTGCTTGGGCCTTGGCCTCGGTGGATACCTCAATGGAATCTGACCGCACCGCTTCGGCCGCCTTTTTAGGCGAGTCTGTCTTATTGAGATTTTTGACGGGTTCTACAGGACCCATGCGGTCAATCATCATGGCCAATCACCTCGTTCACCTTATCGGCACTTATGCCGGGGAACCTTAACTTTCCTCGAGGTCTTCTTCGGTAAAATGTGCCGAAGCGACCAAGACAGCAAACTCCCCTTTCAGTATAGGTCGGTCTTTCAGCTCTTGCAAGACACTTTCACAGGGGCCTGAGAGGAATTCTTCATGAGTTTTCGTCATTTCGCGACCAACTACGACGGGACGCGAGGGTTCAATTGCCGCCAAGTCAGCCAAAAGCTTGATCACGCGGAACGGCGACTCATAGACTACAAAGGCTTCGCCTCGGGCCAAAAGTTCTTCAAGCCGCTTTTTACGGCGTCCTGCTTTAGGCGAAGGAAAGCCATCAAAGGTAACCGTACGGCCGCCAAACCCGGCCACACTCAATAGGGTGGCAAAGGCACTGGGGCCGGGGAGGGGGATCACCGGATAACCCGCTTCACGGACGGTATGGACGAGTACAGACCCCGGGTCGCTTAATCCCGGGGTACCAGCGTCGGTACAGTAGGCGACGGTCTTTCCTTCACTCAACAGTTTAACAATGCCTCGGGCACTTTCTGCTTCGTTGGCGGCTCGACACGAAATCAAATGCTTAACAATCCCGTGAGCATTCAAAAGCTTAAGGGTTTGCCGAGTGTCTTCGGCGGCAATAACGTCGGCTTCCCGCAAGGTTTGCAGGGCACGGAGCGTTATGTCGCCGAGGTTGCCGATAGGGGTGGCAATAACGTATAGCGGCATGCGCTTAAGTCTTCAGCCCAGGAAAGTCTAGGGTGGCAAACAAGTCGGCGTAGGTTTCGGCGCGGCGAATGACCTTCCAACGGCCCGGCCCTGACCAAAGAACCTCGGCACTGCGAAGCTTGCCATTGTAGTTGAACCCCATAGCATGACCGTGGGCGCCCGTATCATGGATCACCACAAGGTCACCAATCGCCGGATCGGGGATTTCACGGTCAATGGCAAACTTGTCGTTATTTTCACACAGCGAGCCCGTGACGTCGTAGACTTTGCGGGGGGCGTTTTCTTTGCCCGGTACCGAAATGTGGTGGTAGGCACCGTACATGCCCGGTCGCATCAGGTTAGCCATACTGGCGTCAAGTCCCACATAATCCTTGTAGATTGCTTTTTTATGGAGCACGCGGGTCACGAGCCAACCGTAAGGCCCTGTGACGACTCGCCCACATTCCATGACCACCCGCAAAGGGGCCAGGTCTTTTCTTTCAATCAAATCCTGGTAGGCAGCGTGAATTTTATTACCCACATACGCAAGGTCGACAGCTGTCTGGCTGGGGTGGTAGGGAATGCCGATGCCACCACCGAGGTTGACCTCAGAGAGTTTGATCCCGGTGCGCTGGCGGATTTCACCGGCTAGCTCAAACAGCAGGCGAGCGGTTTCGACAAAGTAATCAGGGTTGAGTTCGTTCGAGGCAACCATAGTGTGCAGGCAGAAGGTCTTAGCCCCCAGTCGCTGAGCTTCTTGGTAGGCTTCGAACAGTTGGGGCCGAGTCAGACCGTACTTTGCCTCTTCGGGTTTGCCGATGATGGCATTGCCCTCTTTGAGGGGACCAGGGTTGTAGCGAAAGCTGAGGCGTTCCGGTAGGCGCCCCCCCAAGGCATCGTACAGATAGCGAACGTGGCTAAGGTCGTCCAGGTTAATCAGAGCTCCCAGCTCGTCGGCTTTGCGGAACTCTTCGGCCGGGGTATCATTCGAGGTAAATACGATGTGGTCACCAGGAATTCCTGCGGCTTGGCAGAGCACAAGCTCGGCCATCGAGCTACAGTCGGCACCCATGCCCTCTTCGTGAAGAATTTTCAGAATATAGGGGTTTGGCAGGGCTTTGACAGCAAAATGGTTGCGAAAGCCGCCCGGTACCCAGGAAAAAGCCTGGGAAAAAGCCTTTGAATTCCGGCGAAGAGCGGCCTCATCGTAGATATGGAACGGTGTGGGTACCTGTTGGGCAAGGGATTCCAGCTCGTCGCGGCTGAAGGGAAGAGTTTTTTCAGTCATGGGTTCCTCAGAGCCTAAAAATAGTCTTTTCTTTGGTGGGGCGTCAATCAAAAGGCTCGGACTGAGCAAAAGGCTTGATCGGGCGCTCGGCGGCAATCTAGAATAAAACTATGCCTACTAGCCCCGAGAACGCCGTTGAAGTCCGTATTTCTCGAAAAAAGCCAGCCTTTTCTGTTTCACCGCGATTTCACCTGTACCTCAAGGACTACGAGCGCGAGCAAGATTTTCGCCTGCGCTACGAAGACCTGTTGTCGTGGAGCGAGGCGGTGGCCCTCGAGGATCATCATGGTGGGGACTCGCTGTGGGAGATGTTAATTTACCCGCCGCCGGTGCGCGAAGAGCTCGAAGATAACTTGAAGCGCCTGTACTGCCTGCTCAAGATGGCGGGTGACATGAGTGCTGTGCGCCACTTGTTTGTCGAACGTATCGATTTTTGCCATTTTGCCAACTCTCAACCTTTCCGCATCAAGGTCGTCAACCAATACAATGACAACCACGATTACTTTTATATCAAGAAGGCTGACGCCAGTCGGGTGGCAGGGCTTGAGCTCGAACACCTTTTAAGTCCCAACAACATCAACTTTTTGGTGCAGGGTTCGACCCTGGTCGAAGAACACATCGTCGGTTTGCCTGGCGATGTGTTCTTACAAGACTATTTTCAACGGCCGGGCATTAACCGGGCCCGTATCGCCAAAGAATTCGTCAAGTTCAATGAACGTTGCTTTGTGCGCCTCTTGGGCGATATGAGGTCTTACAACTACGTCATGGACGTGACCATGGACTTTGACGAGGAGCAGTACCGGGTGCGGGCTACTGACTTTGACCAACAGAGCTACGAGGGTGACATACGGGTGTATTTGCCTCAGTTCCACAAAGAAAACAAACCCATCGTTGATGTCGTTTGGGAGATTCTTACTCTGGATACCATCCGACAGTACCAAATTGAGGAACGTTCGCTGATGGCTCGTCGGGCCAAGGGTGACTGGGGGCGCATTAACGACCTGCTGGATGTTATGGAACATGGTGAGTTCTCCAACCCCGAAAAAACGGCCCAGCTGGCGGCGGGGTTGGCACACTTTCACAAAAACGATGACTTTCGTGCTTGTCGCTCTATGGGCGAGCTGGTGAGACTTAATCTCGAGGTAACCCTGGAACTGAAAGAGAATCTCTAATCGGTTTTCAAAGGGACATGAACACGTTTAAGGGCGCGGGCAAAATCACTGGTAGTGACTGGCTTGGTTAAGTACAAATCAAAGATCGAGGAGTTGGTATCCTCGGGGGAATAGCCTGACAACCCAATTATCGGGAGTTCAGGTTTTAGTTCACGCAGGCGCTGTGCAACCACACTGCCGGGGCTGTCAGGCAGTTCCCAGTCTAGAAAAACAGCGGCAAAGGGTACAGATTTGACCAGCTGAAGGGCGGCTTCACCATCGTGAGCTCCCGCACTTTGAACGCCGAGGCGTCTGAGCATCCTCATAGCCACATCCCGTGCTGTGGGGTCGTCATCGACCACTAGCACATGAGGAGCGTCTGTATCCATTCAGTCCTCCGCTTTCTTAAGCTTTATCCAAAATAGGCCTCAAAACAAGCCCCAGACAAAGGGATTTTCGTAGCCTCTTCCCATATTTCGGATAAAACGCTAAAGTTGCGACCATTCCCTTCACCTGCGAGGTGCTATGAAAACAGCCTTTTTGTTTCCCGGCCAGGGGGCTCAGTATCCCGGCATGGTTTTGGATCTGTACGACGCTTCGTCCGAGGTACGCGATTTATTCGCCTTGGCCCAGGAAACGACGGGTGTCGATGTTCATGCTTTGTTAGCCCATGGAACCGAAGAACAGCTGAAAGAGACTGTGAATACACAGATATCTGTCACTTTAGCCAACCTTTCTGCGGCCGTGGTGTTACGTCAGCGGGGCGTGATCGCTCAAGGCGTTGCCGGTTTTAGTCTTGGCGAATACGCCGCTTTGGCTTGGGCTGGAGTCTTGCCGTTTGAAAAAATCTTCCCCTTGGTTCGTCAGCGAGGTGAGTTCATGGCTCAAGCCGCTCAATCGCTGGATCGTAGTGCCGGGGAGCCGGGTATGGCAGCCGTATTGGGACTGAGCCCCGAACAGGTGGATGCGGTTCTTACCAAAGAAAACATTCCTAGCCTTTTTGCCGCCAACTACAACTCGCCGGTACAGGTGGTGATCTCGGGAACAGCCGAGGCCCTTAAGTCGGGTGAAGCCGTCCTGAAGGCCGCAGGGGCAAAACGAATCATCAGGTTAAAAGTATCGGGACCTTTCCACTCGCCGCTCCTAAAGTCTGCGGCCCAATCCTTAGAACAAGCTGTCAACCAGCTCAGTTTCGCCGACCCCCAGTTCGAGCTGTATTCAAATGTGACGGGAGCCGTTGTACGGACCGGTTCCGAAGCCAAGGCTTTGGCTGTTCGCCAGGTGACGTCTCCGGTGAGGTGGACGGCCGAAGAAGCCGCTTTAGCCACCTCAGGGTATACCCGAGTGATCGAAGCAGGTCCGGGCACGGTTTTAGCAGGTCTTTGGAAAGCGCTGTTCCCCGAAGCCGACTGCCTACCGGCGGGTAAACTGGAACAAATTGCGCAAATCGGGTAAAAGGGAGCAGTGATGTTGTTAACAGGAAAAAAAGCTCTGGTGACCGGTGGTTCCAAGGGGATAGGCCGTGCCATTGTCGAGACGTTTTTAAAAAATGGTGCCGAAGTTTACACCTTGTCTCGGACACCTGGTGATCTTGCAGGCCTAGAAGAAGTTGCCGCCCAAGCGGGAACCCAGGTGCATTACCATGCTGTCGATGTTGCCGATGAAACGGCTATCACGACGCTGATCAAAGAGATTCTCAAAGAATCTGGTGGCCTCGATGCGGTCGTCAACAATGCGGGGATTACCCGTGACGGGTTGATCGCCCGAATGCCTGCCGACGCTTGGAACGAAGTTCTGCGTGTCAACTTGGCCAGTGCCTTTTATATTTGTAAAGCTGTGTCGATGTCGATGTTGTCACGCCGTGGTGGTTCTATCATCAATATGAGTTCGGTAGTTGGGTTGCACGGTAATGCCGGTCAAACCAACTATGCCGCCTCGAAGGCCGGCCTGATTGGTTTTACCAAAAGTCTGGCTCAAGAGTTAGCACCGCGCGGGGTGCGCGTTAATGCCATTTGTCCCGGTTTTATCGGCACGGAAATGACAGAACAACTGACCGAAGACCAGAAAAAAGCTTTATTTGCCCGTATCCCGATGGCCCGTATGGGCTCGGCCGAAGAAATAGCCCGCGTCGCCCTGTTCTTGGCGTCCGATCTGTCGACGTATGTCACAGGTCAGGCGCTGTCAGTGGACGGCGGCATGGGTATGTAGAGAGGAGTTAGCCATGTCCCGACGAGTTGTTGTTACCGGTCTTGGTACCATCAATCCCCTCGGCCACAGTGTCGAAGAAACCTGGGCCGCCATCCAGGCATCTCAAAGCGGTATTGGCCGCATCACTCACATCGATGCGTCTACCATGCCTTGTCAGATTGCGGCTGAGGTCAAAAATTTTGATCCGTCCCGTTACATCGACAGCAAAGAGTCCCGTAAGATGGATCCCTTTAGTCAGTTTGCCGCTTATGCGGCTCTTCAAGCCTTAGAAGATTCGGGGTTGAAGGTTGGCGAAAGCATAGCACCCGAACGTATTGGTACGGTGCTGGGGAACGGCATTGGTGGCGTTCAATCCCTCGAAACCGCCTACGAAAAAATCTTTGCTGGTGGAGGTCCCAATCGGATTCCCCCAATGTCGATTCCTAAGCTGATTTCGAACGAAGCCCCTGGTAATATTGCAATTCTGACTGGTGCCCAAGGGCCCTGTTACTCGATTTTAACGGCGTGTTCGGCTGGTACCGATGCGATCGGTGACGCCGCCCGCTGGATTCGCGATGGTGTGGCCGATGTTATGATTACTGGCGGGACCGAAGCGGCCATTACCCTTATGGGTATTGGCGGCTTCTGCGTGCTCAAAGCGATAACGTTTAAGTATAATGACGACCCCACCAAGAGCTCTCGGCCGTTTGACAAGGACCGTTCGGGCTTTGTCATGGGCGAGGGCGCTGGGGTGCTGATCCTTGAAGAATATGAACATGCCAAGGCAAGGGGAGCCAAAATCTATGCCGAGTTGGTCGGTTACGGCATCACCTGCGACGCCTATCACCTAACCAGTCCCCATCCGGACGGTGTTGGTGCGGCCCGCGCGATGCAGATGGCGCTCAACCAAGCGGGACTCAAACCCCAAGATATTGACTACATCAACGCTCATGGTACGTCGACCGAGATCAATGACCCTACCGAGACAAAAGCTGTGAAAATCGTGTTTGGCGACCATGCGTACAAACTCAAGATGAGCTCGACCAAGTCGATGACGGGCCACTGTATCGGGGCTACCGGGGCTATCGAAGCGATTATCTCGATTTTGGCGCTAAGGGATCAGTACTTTCCGCCGACGATCAACCTGGATAACCCAGACATTGAAGCCGGTTGTGACTTGGACTACGTGCCGCACCACGGCGTTAAAGGGACGATTCGCGCGGTCATGTCCAACACCCTTGGATTCGGCGGACACAACAGTTCAGTGATTTTTACTAAGCCCTAAGTTAGAGCGGGACCGGTGGTCCCCCGTACCTTTAAAAATGGTTCCAAGACGATCTGCTCAAAAGGCAGATCGTTTTTTTTACCCCGGAGAAGAATCCGTTCCGCCATACGGCGACCCTGCTCTCGGGCCTGGTGGTCAACCGAAGTCAGTGGCGGGTTGCCGTAGTCCAGCCATGAGAGGTTGTCATAGCCTACCACCGAAATTTCCTCTGGAACGCTGATACCTGCCTGCCGTAATGCGGCCAGACAACCCAAGGCTACACGGTCCGAAATGGCAACGAAGGCCGTGGGGCGGGGACTCTGAAGTCCCAGAACGCGGAGTGTTGCGGCATATCCACCTTCAAACGTATAGTTGGCGTCAGCCACCCAGGCTTCGGACCATTGGGGGTCTAACTGACTGACCTTTTCGCGGTAGACAGCTTCGCGTAGGCCTGCGGAGTTGCTAGGCTGGGTGTGACCGCTTAAAAAAGCAATACGGCGGTGACCAAGGGCCAAAAGGTGATCGAGGGCTAAACTGCCACCATGCCGGTCATCGGTGCAAAGGCTGTCGCAGGGCCAGGCGGGGCGGAAGCGTTGAAATAGCATAAGGGGGATGTGGCACGACGAAACAAAGTCTTCAAGCGAAGCGTCTTCTTGCACCGAAAGTAAAATCAGACCTTCAACGTTGCGCCTCGTAAAGTCTTCAAGAATCCGAAGTTCTTTTTCTTTTTTTCGCTCGGTGAACGAAAAGAGTACCCCGAAATCCTTTTCGAAGGCGACTTCTTCGACTCCTGCCATCACTTCGGCAAAAAAAGGGTTGGTCACGGTGTCGCCTACCACTCCGAGGGTTCGGGTGGAGCGGGTTCTCAGACCCCGGGCTAAGGAGGAGGGGACAAAATGCAGGGTGTCAATGGCCTGATGGACCCGGGCTTCGGTAGAGGCCCCGACCTTTCGGGTGCGGTTGATGACGTGTGAAACAGTAGTACTAGAAACCCCGGCGAGCCGGGCGACATCGTGGATGGTAGCGATAACAGACCTCCCTCTAGCTTAGTCTTAGTTTAGTGAGATGATAAAACTTGTCCAAGAGGGTTTTTCGGTGCTTGAGCCCCAGGCCGTGTCGCTGTATGCTTATTTTTATGAATGATTCATCCTCGCCTGTTCAAAATGACGAAGGCAAAAAGGTCTTTTTTTTATACCCGGCCAGCGTCATCCAAAATGAGATGGTTCTCGAGATCGTTCACGCTGAGTATGCCGTGTACCTTCTTAGCGATCATGCCAAGGTCCCCCGGCTAATGGCCCGCTACTCGGACTCGATTCTGTTCATCAATCTGGATGAAGGGATGAAAGAGCCCGAGTGGGAGGTCTTTATCCGAAACCTTCAAAAAGATCCCGCAACGGCAACGGTACGGATCGGCATCCTGACTTACAACAACAACGCCGAGTTGGCTCAGAAGTACCTAATGGATCTCTCGGTGCCCTGCGGTTTTATCAAGTTGTCGTTGGGACTGAAAAAGAGTACTGAAATTTTACTCAAGGCTCTGGAAGCCAACGAAGCTCGGGGACGACGTCGCTACCTGCGGGTGACCTGCCAAGATAATGCTACGTTCAATGTGGTGCTTGGGGACAAAACTCGTTCGGGACGGATTGTGGACATAAGCTCGGTGGGGATGGCCTGCGTGTTTGAAAACTCGGTGGCGATTCCCGTACGGACTAAGCTGGTGGACATTCAGCTCAAACTCAAAGGTGTTCTTGCCAAGGTTTCGGCGGTGGTTTTTGGAACTCGGCCGGTTGACGGCACGTTGATGTACGTTCTGCTGTTTGATCTGGCCCCGTCGGGTGATACCAAACAAAAAATTCGCGTCTACATTCAGCAGAACTTGCAGGCTTCGATGGAAGCCGAAATTAAGACGCTTCCTTAAAGGGATGTTGGGGGGGGGGAGTCTATGAAAGCATTTGCCATCTTGGTCGTCTTGACCGGGCTTACAGTTGGCCTGTGGGCCCAAACGCCACCGAACCTTCCGGTAACTCGAGTCGTGCTGTATACCAGCGGTGTCGAATACGTTGAGCGAGCAGGAACACTTACGGCCCCGGCCGCTTTGTCTTTGGTTCTCGATAAGGGGCAACTCAATGATCTTTTAAAATCGTTAACGATTAGTGGCGCCCCAGGGACGCAAGTCTCGTTTCCTGTGCAAGAACCCTTGGCCCATGCCTTGGCAGGGTACACTCCCGATCTGAGCGGGGAAGGGGGACTTGCTTCACTGTTGCCACAGTTACGGGGCTTGGAGGTGCGTGTTTATGCACCTAACCCTGTTAGCGGACGGCTTGTCGGGGTCGATACCCAAACGATTGAGTCAGCTCTGGGGCGGCGGCAAGAGGAGCTGGTAACCCTGGACACGCCAGACGGATTAAAACGCTTTCCTTTGACGGCGATAGCGTCGTTTCAAATCGAGGATGCTTCGGTTCGGCACCAGCTGACTCAGGCTTTAGAACGCCTGGCTGCGGGTAAGGACGCTCGCCGCCAGCTGGTCAAGATTCTGTTCCCCGGTAAGGGTGTTCTTAACGTCAAGCTCGGGTATGAGGATGAAGCCCCGGTCTGGCGAACGTCATACCGGCTTTTGCTGGGCAACCGTCCCATCCTGCAAGGCTGGGCCGTGGTCGAAAATACCAGTGAAGCCGATTGGCATCAAATTCAACTCTCACTGGTGGCAGGCTCCCCTTTGTCGGTTGCCGACGATCTAGCCACTCCCCGCTGGGTTAGGCCGGTTCCCGCACCTACTACAAGTATGGCCCCCATGGCTAGGATGAAAGCTCTGGAACTCCAACCTCTAGAACAGCAGACGGTTACGATGGGACCGCTGTTTCGGTTTGACTTAAGCCAGCCGGTGAGCTTAGCTCGGCATGACAGTGCGCAGTTCGAGCTGTTTCAGACCCCCATCACGCTGACCCGTGTGAGCGTGTGTCCGCCCCAGGGTGGTGTGCTTTCGGGAGTCAGACTCGTCAATGGCAAACTGCCCCTGGCTGAGGGACCGATAACTGTGCTGGACGATTCCGTGTACGCCGGCGATGCCCATACCGGGTTTCTTGCTCCCGGCCAAACCAGTCTCTGGACTTACGCCTACGACAGCCTGTTGCAACGTGATCAGAGTGAAGTTTCTGAAGTCACGGTGACAAGCATCACGGCGTCGGCCGGGGTTCTTCGCACCCAAAAAGAAGAGCTGTATAAAACCGAATATCGTTTAACCAACCTCTCTAACGAAAAAAAGACCGTTGTCGTGGAACAACCGGTTGTTCCGGGACGCGAGCTGGTATCGCCTGCTCAGAACGAGGTCGCCCGAGGTCTATATCAAATTACCGTTGTGGCCGAGCCCCTGCGGACGACGGTAGTGACTGTTCTTGAAAAGCGTCCCCTGGTGGTGACTGAGGCTTTAACCTCATTTACACCGGCGTCGTTGCGGTTGTTGATCCAATCGAACGGCCCCTTGAGTCCCGAGCTTCGTAAAGCACTCGATCAAGCGGCGGGGTACCAAAATCAGGTCACGCATTGGACCGAAATTGTCACACAGTTGAGTCAGGATAAAGCTCAGCTGACCAGCGATGAGGAGCGGCAACGCCAGAACTTAACCGCCGCCGGGCGAGACTCGCCCTTTGGGCAAGAAACGTTGCGTCAGCTGGCGGCCTCAGAAAGCCAACTGGCTGAGCTTGCCCAACGGCTAAAC